>JABMOP010000030.1 GCA_013204125.1 Rhodospirillales bacterium
CCGACGCGGAATTTAAGTGAAAATTTTCTCAAACGCTTTGGCGTCGAGACAAGCTATTATGATCCGATGATCGGCGCCGGAATTAGCGAACATTTCCGCCCAGAGACCAAAACTATTTACGTCGAAGCGCCGGGTTCGCACACTTTTGAAGTAATGGATATCCCTTCGATTGCCGATGCGGCGCACACAGCGGGCGTTAAGGTGGTCATGGATAACACCTGGAGCGCCGGATATTTCTTCAAACCGTTTGAGCACGGCGTCGATGTTTCGGTGCAAGCGGCGACCAAATATTTCGTCGGCCATTCGGACGCAATGTTGGGCACCGTATCCACGACAGCGGCGGATTACGATACCGTCATCGATACGGTTCATGTCTTGGGCTATAACGCCGCGCCCGACGACGCCTATTTAGGACTGCGCGGGATGCGCACCTTGGGCGTCCGTATGCCGCGCCACGAAAAAAATGCGCTCAAATTGGCTCATTGGCTGGCCGAGCGCCCGGAAGTTGCGCAAGTTCTGCATCCTGCCATGCCCGATTGCCCCGGCCATGAATTTTGGAAACGGGATTTCACGGGATCATCGGGCCTTTTCAGTATTGTTTTAAATCCCGTGCCCAGCGAAGCGGTGACCGCGCTGGTGGATAATCTTGAATTATTTGCATTAGGCGGAAGTTGGGGCGGCTATGAAAGCCTGGTTCTACCGACCAATGTGATGCGCAGCGTCAATCCCCTGCCCGCCGATATGCCGCTGGTTCGGTTTCATGTGGGATTGGAAGACCCAAATGATTTGATCGACGATCTGGACGCCGGCTTTGCCGCGTTTAATAAGTTGGTTTGAATTTTGGGACGACCGTCCCGAACAAAAAACAAATCAGCGCCCCTACGACGATCGACGGCCCAGCCGGGGTATCCCAAATATATGAGCCGCCTATTCCGCCGATAACGGAAATGCCGCCGATAACAGATGCCAGCACCGCCATTTGTTCGGGCGTTCGTGAGAAAGGCCGCGCCGCAGCGGCCGGGATAATCATCAAGGCCGCGACCAGTAATATACCGACAACTTTCATCGCCGCCGCAACCGTGACCGCCATCAAAAGCATGAATACGATATTTATCCGACCAACCGGCACGCCTTCGGCGAAGGCCAGCTCTTCCGAGACGGTCATCGATAACAATGGCCGCCATATTCTTGCCAAGCCGGCCAAGACAATTGCGCCGCCGCTATAAATCCAGATGATGTCATTTAAAGACACGGCAAGAATATCGCCGAATAAATAGCCCATCAGATCGAACCGAACCTTGTCCATAAACGCCACGGCAACGAGGCCAAGCGCCAAGGTGCCGTGGGATAGAATCCCGAGAACCGTGTCTCCGCCAATTCCGCCGCGGCGTCTCATCACGTGTAACGCCAGGGCGACGGCAATGCACACAACGATCACGCCGATGCCCAAATTGAGGCCTAAAAGTAAACCCAGAGCGACCCCCAAAAGAGCCGAATGGGCCAATGTGTCGCCGAAAAAAGCCATCCGCCGCCAGACAACAAAAGATCCAAGCGGTCCGGTTACGGCGGCAACGCCAATTCCGGCGATCAGAGCGCGGATTAAAAAATCATCCATGATTGTGGGGCGCGCCCTCAACGCCGCCAATGACCGAGCCGTCCAAATCGTGATGGTGATCGTGGCGATGTTGGTAAAGGGCCATATTGGCGGCAACGCTGTCGCCGAATAGGGCGATATAGCTGGGATCGCGGCTGACCATTTCCGGATGGCCGGAACAACAAAGATGGCCGTTGATGCAGACCACTTGATCGGTCGCCGACATCACCAGATGAAGATCGTGCGATACCATCAAAACGCCGCAGCCGCGCGCCTTTTTTAAACCGCCGATTAGCTCATAGAGTTGCGTCTGGCCGTTGACATCAACCGCTTGAACGGGCTCGTCCAGAACCAATAGATCCGGATCCCGCAGCAGCGCCCGCGCCAGCAACACCCGCTGAAATTCGCCGCCGGACACATCGCCGATAGCTGTATCCCATGTATGGCCGGCGCTAACTTCATCAAGAGCACGGCGGCAGTTTCCGTCACTCATTTTTCCTGCAAGTTTCAAAAACCGGCTTACGGGTAAGGGAAGCGTTGGATCAATGGCCAATTGTTGCGGCATATATCCAATGCGGATGCCGTCTCGTATTTTGATTGTCCCGGCACTCGGTTTTTCGAGGCCGAGGATCGCGCGTATCAACGTCGTCTTACCGGCGCCGTTGGGCCCAATGAGCGTTAACACCTCGCCGGAATGAACAATCATATCGATATTGGATAGAATTTCCCGGCCGCCGGTGCGGATCGAAACGCCCCGGACCTCGATCAATGGATTTTGCTGCGGGTTTTCGCTCAAGGACCTTATACCGGTTTGCATTTGGGGCAGATTCCGATTGCTTCGATGGTGCGGGAATTTAATTGAAAACCGAATTTTCCGGCGGTGCCGTCGATGGCGCCATCAACATCTGCATCTTCGACTTCAACCGCATCGCCGCATTCGGTGCAGATTAGAAAAAAACTGCGATGGGTTTCATGCGGGTGAGCGCACCCGACAAAGGCGTTGAGAGACTGAATGCGGTGAACCAATCCGTGGGCAAGTAGGAAATCCAAGGCCCGGTACACCGTCGGCGGCGCGGCGGCGACGGGTTCGCGTTTCA
>JABMOP010000349.1 GCA_013204125.1 Rhodospirillales bacterium
ACGTAGAAGCCGTCTCAAAACTGTCGGAAAGTGAGCGCGGCGAATTTATTCGCTCGATGGTGAATAGACTTGCAGCAAGGCTCCGAGACAACCCAAATGATGGCCCAGGATGGCGCCGTCTGGCCCGCGCCTATAAAGTTCTGGGCGAGACAGGCAAGGCCGCCGAGGCCGAGGCCAAGGCAGACGCTTTAGAATCGGGGCAAAAATAGCCGGAAACGAGTGTTCCACCTTGATATTAGGCTAACAAATACCATATTTTTATTCATGTAGTTTATTTCGAGTTTATCCATTTTAAGAGGGCTCCTATGGGGGAGGAAAAATTTCGGTTGGTAACACGTGCCGATTTCGACGGTGTCGTTGCCGGTAGCCTGTTGATCGAGCTTGAAATGGTCGGTCGGGACGTGTGCTTCGCCGAACCCCGCGACGTACAGCAAGGGCGCGTGGATATTGGCGATCGTGATATCACAACCAACTTACCCTATGTTGATGGCGTCCATTTGTGCTTCGACCACCATCTGAGTGAAACCGTCCGTGTGGGAGAGCGCAAAAACCACATTATTGACCCCAATGCGCCCTCGGCGGCGCGCGTCGTCTATGATTATTACGGCGGCGAGCAGGCTTTCCCCAAAATATCGGTGGAAATGATGGAAGCCGTGGACCAAGCGGATTCCGCCCAATATTCGGAACGCGACATTCTGGCGCCCGACGGCTGGACCTTGGTCAACTTTTTGATTGATCCGCGCACCGGATTATCGAAAGTCGGAAAATTTTCGTCCACCAATGATCAATTTATGCGCGATATGATGGTTTATTGTCGCCATCATCCGGTGGATGAAATTTTAGCCCTGCCGGACGTCGAAGAACGGCTTCACCTGTTTCAGGAACATGAAGAATATGCGGAAATGCAGCTCAAACGCTGCTCGACCACCAACGAAAATGTGGTTGTTGCCGATTTTCGCGGCGAAGATCCGATCTACGCCAGCAACCGGTTCTTCCTTTATGGCCTCTATCCCAGCATTCAAGTATCGATCCATGTATTGCCCGGCGATACCGACGACAAGGTTTTATTCGCCGTTGGCAAATCGATCTTGAATAAAGGATCAAAAGCCAATATCGGGCTCTTGATGCTGGAACGCGGCGGCGGCGGCCATGCAGCCGTCGGCACCTGTCAGGTCGATAAAAAGAGCGCCGATGACGAACTAATTAAGTTGATTTCCGAAATCACTGGTGCCGGCTAATTCCGTAAAAATTCAGGCAACGAAGCTATATCGGGACATCCGATTTGAGCCAGCGCTTGCGCTACTTCGGTGCGCAACAGATCGACCCCATGATCGGCGCCGGGTGCGCCTAGGGCGGCAACGGCGTACATAAAGGCACGGCCTAGAAACACAAAATCGGCGCCGCGCGCGTAGGCCCGCGCCACATCGAGGCCCGAGCGAACACCGCTATCCACCAATAATTTAAGCCCACTGCCCACCGCGCTGCGAATTTCGTCGATCATCTGCAACGGGTGAACCAGGGATTCAGATTGGCGGCCGCCGTGATTTGAGAGCAACAAGCCATCGACGCCCAGCCTTGCGCAATGACGGGCGTCGGAAACGCTTAAGATACCCTTGACGATCATCGGCCCCGACCAGTGTTTACGCAACGCCTCGATCTCGCGCCAACCGATGCCGCGCGCCAATAAATTGGTGGCCAATTCGGCGACTGATTTGAACTTCACGCCCTTGGGATAATACGGAACCAATGTTTCAAACTTTGGCGCTCCCGACGCCAAATTGGCCAGCGCCCAGGCCGGATTAAAGGCAATGCGCGCCATATTGACCGGTGACAATTTCGGCGGAACCGTCAGACCGTTTTTTATTTCGCGCAAACCCCGGCGCGTTGTCGGCGTATCGACGGTAACCACAAGAACCTCAAACCCGGCCGCCCTGGCGCGGTCGATAATATTTTTCTCAATTTCATGATCTTTGAGCGGATAAAGTTGGAACCAGCCATTATCACCGGATAGGGCGCCGACGGCTTCGATGCTCGAAGTTGCCATGGTCGAAAGACAAAAAGGGATATCGGCGCGTCTGGCGGCGGCGGCTAGATATTCGGCGGCGCCGGGCCAAATGAGGCCGCTTAATCCGACCGGCGCGATACCGAAAGGCAATGCATATTGCCGATCAAACGGCCCGGCGCTCAAATCGGGGAGGTCGCGTTCTTCGAGGTAATTGGGAACAAGTTGCACGTCGGAATAAGCGGCGCGATTGCGGGCGATCCCATCTTCGTCGCCGGCGCCGCCCGCCAGATAATCAAAGGCAAAACGTGGGAGACGCCGCCTCGCGCCGATTTCGAGATCGGCCACGGAAGGGAACTTACGCATGGCATTTTGTCTAAACATGGGCGGATAGTAATCATTTTTTCCGGCCTCGCAAAACGGAAACGATTGGTCATGGCCTTGGTGCCGGATGCTTTCGGAAACCCCTTGTTCCGGCGATACCGGCAGCTAAGATAGGCGGCGCCGACGGTTCCAGGTTTCACAATCGGATATGAGACTCTTATGGCCGAACAAATTGAGCATATCGTGACCTGGGCGGAGGTTCACCGCGATACCAAAATTTTAGTTAAGCAACTTCTGTCTTTCGGGCCCTGGCGCGGTATCGTCGGCATCAGCCGAGGCGGGCTTGTCCCGGCGACCATCCTCGCGCGGGAATTGGATATCCGCTATGTCGATACTCTGTGTATTTCATCCTACGACGATAAAAGCCAGGGCCGTATCGAAATCATAAAACAGCCCGAAGACGCCTGCGCCGACCGCGGCAAAGGATGGTTATTGGTGGACGATCTGGTCGATACCGGCGGCACCATGCGCGCCGCCAAGGAATTATTGCCCGAAAGCCACGTGGCGACGGTCTATGCAAAACCGGATGGCATGCCCTTTGTCCATTCATACGTCCACGAAGTCGCCCAAGATACCTGGATTTTCTTTCCTTGGGATACGGACCTGACCTACACCACGCCAATCGCGCGCGGCTGAAACAGCAAGAGCGGGTTTAAAACCCGCCCCTACCACACCCAAATCTTGATTTTTGTTATCAGGCGTTAAACGCGTAATGCAGGAAACCCAAGATGGCGACCAGGATCACCGCCGGGTTCAAATCTGAAAAGCGCCCCGACAGCAATTTGATGACCGCGTAGGTGATAAACCCGATGGCGATGCCGTTGGCGATGGAAAAGGTCAGCGGCATCAAGACGGCGGCAAGGACAGCCGGTGCGTATTCCGACACATCGTCCCAATCAATATCTTTCAGGTTGCGTGCGAAAAAGGCGGCAACAAACACCAGCGCCGGCGCCGTTGCAAAACCAGGAATGCTTTGCGCCAAGGGTGCAAAGAAAAGGCAGAGAAGGAAAAGCACCGCCACGGTGACCGCGGTTAGCCCCGTACGCCCGCCTTCTTTGATGCCGGCGCCGCTTTCGATATAGCTGGTTGTGTTCGAAGTGCCGAGCAAAGCGCCGACGACGGTGGCGATAGAATCGGACACAACGGCGCGGCCGATGCCTTCGATTTTGCCGTCCGCTTCAACTTTGCCGGCGACATTGGCGACGCTGGTCAGCGTTCCCGCGGTGTCGAAAAAATCGACGAACAGGAAAGCAAACACCACGCCCATCATAGCCACGCTGAAGGCGCCGGCGATATCCAAATGGAGGAAGGTCGGCGCCATCGAAGGCACGCTGCCGACAATGCCTTTCAGATCGGCAATACCAAAAACCCAGGCGACGATGCTGACCACCAGGATCGAAATAACGATGGCGCCCGGTATTTTCATCCGGTCCAAAGCCACCATGCCGACAAATCCAAGACCGGCCAGCAATACAGGGAAACTGGAAAGATCGCCCAAGCCAACGAGGGTCGCCGGATTATCGACAACGATGCCGGCATTTTTTAAGCCGATGATGGCGAGGAAAAAGCCGATGCCCGCGCCAATGCCTAATTTAAGCGATTTAGGGATCGAATTAATGATCCATTCGCGAAGACCGGTCAGGCTTAGAATAAAGAAAAGAATACCAGCCAGGAACACGGCGCCGAGCGCCACTTCCCAGCTTTGTTTCATGCCAAGCACGACGCCGAAGGCGAAAAAGGCGTTCAGCCCCATTCCCGGCGCCATGGCAATCGGCCAATTGGCCCACACCCCGACAATCATCGTGCCGATGGCGGCGGCCAAAATTGTTGCGACGAAGACCGAACCGAAATCCATCCCGGCTTTCGATAGGATGGCCGGGTTGACGACGATGATATAGGCCATGGTGAGAAATGTTGCGAGGCCGGCCAAAAGTTCGGTCCGAACGCTGGACCGTTTGCCGGCAACATCAAAATATCGGGCAATCGCTTCCATCATTAGCTCCCCTGTCTAAATACCCCCGAACGCGCCAAAAAAACCTAGCCCGATTCAGGTCTTGCCGTAAACAGGCGATTGCTAGGGGGCAGGGCTTCTTGAGATTGAGGGTAAGGGCGGGTAGCCTCACATCCCCGCCCCTCTAACCGAAAATGACAGCCATGAAGCCGCCCATCGCCGCCGCCCGCCCCGAGACCTTCGCCCTTCACGGGACCGAATGGGTCGATGATTACGCCTGGCTCAAGGACGCGAACTGGCAAGAGGTGATGAAAGACCCTTCAAAACTGAGCACCGATATCCGCGCCTATTTGGAGGCGGAGAACGCTCACACTAAGGATTGGATGGCCGATACCGAAGAATTACAACGCGGCCTCAAGGCGGAAATGCGCGGGCGCATCAAAGAAGACGATGAAACCGTACCGGCGGCGGACGGCAAATTTGAATATTTCACAACCTACGCAGAAGGCGGCCAGCATCCCCGCTATTGCCGGCAGGCCGCCGGCGGCGGCGGCCGCGAAATTATGCTCGATGGCGATATCGAAGCCGAGGGCAAAGCTTTTTTCCGGATCGGCGCCGCCGAGCACAGCCCCGATCACCTCAAATTCGCCTACGCCGCCGATGTCAACGGCTCCGAGCGCTATGCGGTGCGCATCCGCGATCTCGCCAGCGGCAAGGATTTGGCCGACGAAATCGAAAATGCGCGCGGTGATGTGGCTTGGGCAAATGATGGCGCGACGTTGTTCTATACCGAGCTGGACGACAATCATCGCCCGTGGCGGGTCATGCGCTACCGCGTCGGCGGCGGGGCGGCGGGCGAAGTTGTCTATGAAGAAAGCGATCCCGGCTTTTTTGTCGGCCTCGGCAAAACCCAAAGCGGGTGCTTCATCGAAATTTCAGCCCATGATCACACCACAAGCGAAGTGCATCTGATCGACGCCGATGCACCGGAAAGCCCGCTTGTGACCATCGCCGCCCGGGCCCGCGATGTGGAATATTCCGTTGCGCATGTGCCCGGCCACGGCGAAGACCGATTGCTTATCCTGACCAACGCCGAGGACGCTGAAGATTTCAAAATCGTGGAAACGCCGCTCACCGCGCCCGGCGCGGAAAATTGGCAAGATTTGATCCCTCATGAACCCGGATGCCTGATCCGTTCGATCCTGGAATTTGAAAATTATCTGGTGCGCTTGGAGCGCAAAGACGGATTGCCGCGCATTGTCATCCGCGCCCTTGATGGCGGCGCGGAACACCTGATCGAATTCGACGAAGAAGCCTACGAATTGGGGATCTTGGCCGGATACGAATTTAAGACCGAGACCCTGCGCTTCACCTATTCATCGATGACCACGCCGCAGCGAACCTTTGACTACAACATCGTGGCGCGCACCCGGGTTTTGCGCAAAGAACAGCACGTGCCGAGCGGCCACGATGCGAACGATTACATCACCCGCCGCCTGTTCGCCGCCGCCGAAGACGGTGCAATGGTGCCGATCTCGCTTCTCTATAAGGCCGGCGCAAAACTTGACGACTCGGCGCCCTTGCTGCTTTACGGCTACGGCTCTTACGGCATGTCGATGCCGGCATCGTTTTCGACCAACCGGCTTTCCCTGGTCGATCGCGGCTTCATCTACGCCATCGCCCATATTAGGGGCGGCACTGAACGCGGCTATGGCTGGTATCTGGACGGCAAGCTGGACAAAAAGCGCAACACATTTACCGATTTCATCGCCGCCGCCGAACATCTGATCGGTGAGGGATTTACGGCGGCGGGCCGCATCGCCATCTACGGCGCCAGCGCCGGCGGCATGCTGGTCGGCGCAGCGGCCAATATGCGTCCCGATTTATGGGGCGCGGTTGTCGGCGAAGTGCCGTTTGTCGATGTCTTGAACACCATCTGCGACAAAGATTTACCCCTGACCCCGCCCGAATGGCCGGAATGGGGCAACCCCATCCGTGACAAGGCGGCGTTTGATAACATCCGGTCCTATTCACCTTACGACAATGTAGAGGCCAAGGATTATCCGCCCTTGTTGGCGACGGCGGGATTGACCGATCCGCGCGTCACCTATTGGGAACCGGCCAAATGGGTCGCCAAATTGCGCGCCCTCAAAACCGATGCCAATGCGCTCCTGCTGCGCACCAATATGGATGCCGGCCATGGCGGTGCCGCTGGGCGCTTCGATCGATTAGACGAAGTCGCTATCTCCTATGCCTTCATCTTGAAAGTGCTGGACGCCGCCTAAATGACGCGATCGACGGCATATATTCGCTACGGCACAAAATTATCGCCGTCGTTTTTCTAATAATTTCAATCCTTGTCATATGCAACCGGAGACTGGAAAAAGAGATTGTGCATCGGCTAGAAGCCGAGAAAGCTCTCCGCCGTAATGAAGAGGCGCTAAAGTCCCTGCTTTCGGATGCTGACCCGCTGCGCGCGCAGTTGAAAAGGGCAGCGGCCTCGGGCTTCCGTTGAGCGCCGATCTTGTTAAAAAACAAAGCGGAACAATTCGGGTGGAGAGCCAAATTGGAAAAGGATCACGGTTTATTTTTACGCTGCCGGTTGGTTAAATTCTTCACTAAATATCGCACCCAACGGCAGCGCGTCGGTGGCCATAGAGCGGGTTAGAACGCCGCCGAACTGACCAGGCCCCATGAACGGACCTTGACTTTTGGCCGCCGTAGCCCTATCTCTCCTGCAGCGACACTCCAACTAGGTACGAATTTTATCGCTCGCCGCCCAACGCTTTGAGGGCCGGCTTCTTTATTTCCGAACATTTTAGTAGGCGTTTCGTTAGACAGACCTCTGCCTCGGCTTCGGCTCGAAGGTACGCCGTGTCAACAATGCTTGCACCCCGCTCGCATGCCTGCCGCCTCGCTTTTGGGGCGGAGGTTCATAGCGTTTTTTATACTTAAGAAAGAACAACAATATAATGACTAATTTCAGCGGCCTCAATTTGGCCCAACCGATCCTTCGCGCTGTTGAAGCCGAAGGCTATACAACACCGACCCCGATCCAGAGCAAGTCCATCCCGCCGCTTCTTGAAGGCCGCGATCTTTTGGGCGTTGCGCAGACCGGCACCGGCAAAACGGCGGCGTTTGCGCTGCCGATCCTGCACCGTTTGTCGGCCAACCCAAAAAAGGCCGAGAGCCGCAAGCCGCAGGCGCTCATCTTAGCGCCGACCCGCGAATTGGCGGTCCAAATCAGCGAAAGCCTCAATACCTATGGCCGCGATTCGCATCTGCGTTCGACGGCGGTTTTCGGCGGCATCCCAATCGGCCGCCAAATCCAAGCGATGAGCCGCGGCGCTCATATCTTGGTCGCCACACCGGGCCGGCTTTTAGATTTGATGAACCAGCGCCATGTGCAGCTCGACAGAGTTGAGATATTCGTGCTCGACGAAGCCGACCGTATGCTCGACATGGGTTTCATCCACGACGTCAAAAAAATTATTGCC
>JABMOP010000350.1 GCA_013204125.1 Rhodospirillales bacterium
ACAGCCCCTGGTTTTTTTGGGATGGGCGGCGCGATAGCCAGTGGGCGCAAGCGTTAGGTCCGCTTGAAAATCCTTTGGAACATGGGATGGACCGGGATCAGATCATCGAACTCGTCTCCAACGATCCGGATTATTCGAAACGCTACACCGATTTGTTCGGGCCGCTTCCCAAACCCGGCAACACGGGCGGCATCGACAGGGCCTATGTCAATCTCGGCAAGGCAATCGCGGCCTATGAAAGAAGGATCTTGCCGGGCGCTTCACGGTTCGATCGCTATGCTGCCGCCATTCTTAACGGCCGGAAGCCGATTGAAGCGGACCGTTTGAGCAATGATGAAGAAGAAGGTTTGCGCGCTTTCATCGCCGACAATCAGGGCAATTGCATAAGTTGCCATTCTGGACCCCTTCTTACCGATAATAAATTTCACAATATCGGGATCGAACCGGCGGGCGCGCTGGACGCTGATCTCGGCCGCCTCAGCGGATATAAAGACGTGATCAGCAATGAATTCAATTGCCGCAGCAGCTATAGCGGCATCCCCCCCGCCGAATGTCCTAAACGGATTGCCATAAAGCCCGATGATACCAATCCGAAAGGCGCCTTCAGGACACCCTCTTTGCGGAATGTTTCCAAGACCGCGCCCTATATGCATGCGGGCCAGTACGAAACCTTGGACCAGGTTATATGGCATTACCGGGAACCGCTCAGGGCTAAAATCGGCAAATCGGAACTTGAAAAGACGACCTTAACGCCATCCCAGTTCGAACAGATATTAACGTTCCTGCTAACTCTGGACAGCCCAACCACAGCGCCCGCCAAATACCTTAGGCCGCCGGATTTCTATTAAGCCGCGATCACCCGCATCGGGATAGATTCGCGCACCCGGATCGTATTGTTGAGGCGCAAGGTCGACGGCCCGATAGGCTCGATCCGTTTGATGCGTTCCGCCATTTTGCGCAGGATCACTTCGGCTTCCAATTGCGCGATCCTTTGCCCGACGCAGCGATGAACGCCGGACCCGAATGCCAAATGGCCGACCGGTTTGCGGGCGATATCGAATTTATCGGGATCATCCCAACGGCGGGGATCGCGATTGCAGGCGCCCAGAAACAGAACCAATTTTTCATTGGCGCCGATTTGGACGCCGGAAATTTCCGTGGCCTCGACGGAGGTTCTAAAAAACGTCTGCACCGGGCCTTCGAGCCTGATGACTTCTTCAATCACATGTTTGGTCAGCGACGGAGCGCTCCGCAGTTTATCCCACTCGCCCGGATTTTCGGTGAAGCAATAAAGCATATTGCCGATGCTGGAAATTGTCGTATCGACCCCGGCGGAAAGCAGCGAGCGCACCAAAAGCCCAGCCTCGGCCTCGGTCACTTCGCCGGTATCGGCGCCTTCATAGATGATTTGCCCGATACTGCCCGGCGCTAAGGCATCCCGCATACAATGGGCCGTGATCCATTCGGTCAATTCGGCGGCTTCGGCGACGGCTTCGGTGAACAATCTGTTGGGCGGGCCGAATACGTTGAAGACCATGTTACCATAACGCAAAAGCTTATCCCGCCCTTCTTCTTCCAATCCCACTGCGTCTGGAAAAACCTTCAAAGGAAAGGCAATGGCAAGGTCTTTCATGCCGTCGATTTCGCCTTTTTCCAAAATTTGATCGACAAGTAATTCGGCTTCGGCCTCAAACGCTTCTTGAAGCGCAGCAACATTTTTCTGGGAAAGCGCGCGACCGACGACATTGCGCGCGCGGGTATGCTCGGGCGGGTCGGCTTCGATCAGAAGGCTCGGCGGGCGGAACGGTTTTTCGCTTTTGAAATTAGCCAGACCGACACCGGCGGATGAGCAAAAGCGTTTGTAGTCTTTTAAAATCTCGGCGCCTTCTTCGTGGCGAGCGACACCCCATATGCCGTATTTGCTCAGCCACACCGCCGGTCCGGCTTCGCGCATTTGTTCGTGATAAGGGTAGGGATCGGTCAGAAAGTCCTCGTCGAAGGGGTCAATATCCAAATTGGGCACGCCGTCCCTAAAATTACTGTTCCCTGATGCCATGCCGTTCACTAGAGCCTCCCCAGACGCCGACGCCAATATCGTAACAATCTATGAGTTTATCATTATCTAAATACCAATTCCTAGGGTTTGACGTAAGCCCTTTGGGCCTGGAATATGGAGTCTGAGCCCATAAATGCCCGTAATTCGAGGAGACCCCGATAATGGCGAAGCGCCCGCAACCGACCACCGCAGCCGAAGCCTTTCTCATGGCGCTCAAAGCCAATGGCGTCGATTACCTGTTCGCCAATGCCGGCACGGATTTCGCCCCGGTGATCGAAGGCCTCGCCAATCAAGGATCGCACTCCGAATATTTGCCCGAAGCCCTGGTCATACCGCACGAAACCGCCGCCGCCGCCATGCCGCACGGTTATTATCTGATGACCGGCAGGCCGCAGGCGATGATGGTTCACGTCAATGTCGGCCTCGCCAATTCGGTCATGGGCGTCATCAACGCAGCGTCTGAAAACATTCCGCTCCTGGTGATGGCCGGGCGCACCCCGGTGACCGAACACGAACGGCTGGGATCGCGCATCACACCGATCCAATATGGCCAGGAAATGCGCGACCAGGGCGGTATGATCCGCGAATCCACCAAATGGGATTACGAATTGCGCTACCCCGAACAGGCCGCCGCCG
>JABMOP010000351.1 GCA_013204125.1 Rhodospirillales bacterium
CCGCCGACGACAACGACGATCGGCATCCGCTCGCCGCGTTCTTCGTATTTATCGCGGTGGATACGGCCATGCTTGCCGGGCGACATATAGATACCGACTTGTTTTTCGTTGTGCACCATGACGCGGTAGCAGCCGACATTGATCCAATCTGAGTCGGGGTCCAGGGTCACATCGAAACTGCCGGTGCCGAGATAGCGGCCGCCGTCATGTTCGTGCCATAAAGGCGTCGGGAACATGGTGACGTCAACATCGTCGCCTTCGATGACGTTTTCCAAGATCGGGCCGTCTTCGACCACCACATGCGGAATGGTCGGTAATCCGTCAATTTGATATTTGAAATGGGCGTCGGTCAGTTCCAACTTGGTCAGATCGTCGGGGAAACCCATGGTCATGTTTTTGCGTTTGCCGCCATAGAAATTGGTCAGCACGCGGAAACCTTTGGGATATCCGGGGATTTCATCGAATAACAGGCACGGCGCGTTGTCATCGCGCAGGACAAGTTCGGCCGCCATGCCGATATCGCGTTCCCAGCTGGCGCCGGTGATGGTTTTCAGCTCGCCGAGTTTTTCGGCCTCGGTGACCCATCCGCGCAAATCGGCAAATCTAAAATTAGGTCCATCGGTCCTGGCGTCAATGCCGCCGCCGGTTTGAATTCCTTCGGGTGCTCGTACTTTCTTCGATTTCATCTCTTGATCTTCCTTCCTAGGTTTCGCGTATTGCTTAGTTTTCTAAGTATTTAATGCGGCACAATAATTGTCAACGCCGTCTACAGCCATTCGCCCGGCAAGGCCCCCGCCTTGACCGCAATCCCGGTGTAATAATCCCAAAGCTTGGCCGCATGGGCTTTGCGGTTCATTTTGCCGGCGATTTCGGCCATATCCGCTTGGCTGAGGGGCGTAACGGACCCAAGCATCGAAGCCTTGTACATGCTTTCGGCGTTTTCGACAAAGTGGATGGCGTCGATCATCAGGGTCTCAACGCTTTCGGCGACAACGACCGCGCCATGGGCGCGCATCAGCGCCGCGAAGTGGGGGCCAAGGGTCTCGGCCAGGTCCCGGCCCATCTCTTGATCTGCGATCTTCGCCGGAACGGGATGGACGGGAATACCGCTCGCCCAGCGGATGCCGTGATTGTCCACCGGCACCAGGTCCACCCCGTCGACCATGGTAAAAAGGGTCGCCACCTGGGGATGGAAATGGAACACCGCATTCACGTCTTGGCGGGCGCCCAGAATTTCGGTGTGGATATAAACTTCGTCGGGCGGCTTCGCGCCTTTGCGCCCACGCAATAAGTTTCCATCGCCGCCGACGACAACCAGATCACCCGGCGTCACTTCGGCCCGGCTTTGATCGAAGGTTTGGATGACATATTCACCCCTTGCGTCCCCGCCAAGGCGGGCCGAAATATGGCCGGAATATCCGAGGATGCCCAGATGATTAAGGGTGCGCGTCGCCGCCGCCACCAAGTTGCGAAGGCGCGCCTCGATCGATGTTTGGCTTACTTGATCCATCGGCGGCATTCTAACATTTGTGTCGCGGGGTTTCCAACCGAGAGTGTGTGGTCAAAAGCCCGGTCGCGATATCTAGGGGGCCGGTGCGACAGTTTTTCGGGGTTTTCCAAAATCATCGTCATTCGTCATCATTTATCATCATTTGTTCTTATTTCCCGCCCCCGCTGGATGGAAGGGGATTGAGGGGAGGGTGCAGGCGAGCGGTCAGATTGCTTAATTTCTGCGTCCGCCAAATCATTGTTGAATTTATTCAAGAGGGCGGCATGAACAACGTCCATACTGTCGTCGATTTTTTGATTTTTCCGAAGCCACCTTGCAACGGATAACCATTCCCAAAGCGGAGAGTCGGATGAAACTCTCAAACTCGGTAACGGGAAATCCTTCGGCCCTCTTTTGCCTTGTACATAGAGGGAAATCAATTGTTTGGAGAGGCTGGTGCGGTTTGCAATATCGCTAAGGGTCACGAACGGGTCCGGTTCCAAGCGCACAACTTTGGCCCCGGTGCTTTCAACGTCTTTGATGGCGCTATCCACGGCGTGGACGAAATTTTTTTCCTGCCGCGTGAAATCAAGAACGACAAGCCCTTTAACAATGGAAACCAAGGCGTCGTCGCAGCCGGCTTCATAAAACCTGTCTTCGAACGCGTCCTCCTCCGGATCGACACCGGATACGATCAGCGAAAATTCAAATTGCGGCATTTCTATCCTTATTGGGCCAAAATTAACAATGGAGGCAGGTATCTACTTTCCGGATGATCTGTTTGGCGTGATTTTCTTCGTTGCGCGGCGTTGACCAAACCGACATCTGACAGCCATCGCGGGAATTCTCCGGGCAGAGCAATCGCCCCCAACTATGGGCAGACTTGCCCGGTTTTTTGTACCGCCAGCCAAATTGTTCGGCATATTGCACGGCATTTTCAATGGCCGCGCTTGGGTGCGATGGTCGGGGCACAATATTACCTTATGTTGACGTTTGTCAACATTATATTTGAATGAAGTTATAGGCACCATGGCTACGGGGAAGCGCGGGCATTTGATTCGGCATTTCTGGTGTATTTTTTACGTCAATAAAGCGACAAATAATATAGTACAAAATAGGAACAAAAGTCAAGGTTTTGTCTAAGACGGGTCGTTAGTGGACGCCTGCGGACCATTGCCGCGCCGCGAGACAAAACTTCCGCCAGTGCCTATGATGCCGGGCTAAAAATCGTTGTTAAATATGATTGGGGAAGTCACATGGCTGGAAAACTGAGACATATCGCAATATCGGTGCCCGACCCGGATGAAGCGGCAAAATTTTACGAAAAGACCTTCGGCTTCACCCGCGCCGGTGAATATGATGCGGATCTGGCCACGGTGGTTTACCTGACCGATGGCGTCATGAGCCTGACCCTGTTGAAATTCAAATCCGAGGTGATGTCGGGCAAGGACACCCATCCGGAGGGCCTCGGCAAGGAATTCGTCGGCCTTCACCATATCGGCTTCTGGGTCGATGATGTGGAAAAAAGCGGAAAAGCTGCCGAAGAAAACGGCGGCGTTTATATTATGGGCGAGGTGCCGGGCAAAGCCGAAGGCTATTACGAGGTCAAATACCGCGATCCCAACGGCGTCATGTTCGACATCACCCATTCCGGCTGGGCCGGCGCCGCCAAAGAAGCCGGGGCGGCGGACGCCTCTTAACCTCCCCTCCCTTGATGGGAGGGGATTGAGGGGAGGGTGATCCAATACCGCCTGCACCCCCACCCCGACCCTCCCCCATCAA
>JABMOP010000352.1 GCA_013204125.1 Rhodospirillales bacterium
ATATCAGGGATAGAGCCAAGCTCATTGATGACAATATCGTCTTCGCCTTTTATCCGGTTGACGCATTCGGCGATCCAGCCGGGATGCACCGGGTTTTCGGTTTCCGCGCGTTTCAAAAATTTTGCGCGATGGTCATCGCGTTCTTCGGTCAAAACCTGCAAATCCTTTGCCCGCGCATCAATGCGGTGCGCCTTGGCCGGCATGATATCGGCCAGCGCATTTTTCAAGGCGACCAATGCCTTGGCGGGCGATGCGGTGATCGCCATGTCGGCTTGAAAGCCGCGCAAGGGGTAGCGGTCATAAAACGGATCGGCAGCGATCTGAATGACCTTGGCGCCATCTTTAATTCCGGCTCGGGTGTTCCAAGGCACTACGGAATCGATCACCACGATGACGTCGGCGCGCGCCGTAATGTCGCCCGGCATAGTGCCGAAATTCATCGGGTGGCGAGACGGTAAATTCGCG
The DNA here is from genome assembly GCA_013204125.1 of Rhodospirillales bacterium. Lineage (GTDB taxonomy): Bacteria > Pseudomonadota > Alphaproteobacteria > Rhodospirillales > UBA2165 > JABMOP01. The sequence goes on from JABMOP010000352.1 coordinate 466, forward strand.
CCGACCATTGCAGGCTGACCGACCGGGATCGAATACGCTTCGGCGATATCAGATAATGCGTAGAAGGCTTCGGCTTCGCGTCCGCCGGCGGATGTCAGGATGATCGGGAATTGGGCATCGGCGATCATTTCGGCGGCGCGGCCTATCGCGTCCATATCCGGCGCCGGCGGCGTTGCGCCCAAGGGCCGATCCGGTGTGGCGACGAAGGCGTCTGCCAGCTCGGCGATAGTTTCGCGGGGCAGGGTAAGATAAACCGGGCCTTTGGGATCGGTCATGGCGATATCGAGCGCCCTGCCGACCACCACTTCCGCCGGCTGTCCGGCGCGCAGCTCGTAATCCCATTTGACGAAATCCCGCACCATTGAGCCTTGGTCAAACATTTCCTGGCCCCAATGGATAACGCCGCCGCGCGACCCCGGGTGGCCGCTTTCGGTGATCGGTGTGCGCCCGGCGACCAGCAAAATGGGTGTATCATCGCGGGATGAATTCATGATGCCGCAAACCGCGTTGGCTGTCCCCGGCGTCACATGCACCATGACGACGGCGGCGTCCCCGGATACCCGGTAATAGCCATGGGCCATCGCCATGGCCACATTTTCATGGGGGACGGTGATGAATTTGGGGACTTCGCGCCCGGTTTCCTGGGCTTTTAGGAGGGCTTCGATGGTCGGCGCGAAATCCGTGCCGGCGTTGGCGAAGACGTATTTAATGCCGCGTGAAATCAGTCCTTCAAGATAGCTTTCGGCGACGGTGGCGCCGCTTTGACCGCTCGCATCCATAATGCCCCCCTTGGGTATTCTACAGGTTTGTTGTCGGGCGTGGATTTTGCACATTTCCAGCGCCAATGCCAAGGCAGGGAAGTGGCTAAACCGGCGGCGTGTAACCCGCCGTCAGGCCGCCATCGATGACGAACTCGGCGCCGGTGACCATAGAGGATTCATCGGAGGCCAGGTAAATCATCGCCGGGGTGACGTCATCGGTTTCCAAGATGCGCCCCATCGGCACCATTTTTGCCAGTGACGTAAAAGCTTCTTCTTCATCGCCGACCGCATCTGCGAAACGTTGCAACAAGGGCGTTCTAATAAACGTCGGATGCAGCGAATTGCAGCGAACGTTATAGCCTTCCTTGGCGCAATGCAGGGCCCACCGATTTGGTCATGTGGCGCACCGCCGCTTTGGCCGTGCCGTAGGCCAGCGTCAAGGGATTGCCGTAGATGGCGACGGTAGACGAAATATTGATGATCGATCCGCCGCCATTCTTTTTGAGCAGCGGCAAGGCCAGCTTGCAGCCGAGGAACACAGAATCGACGTCAATTTCCTGAAGCTTCTTCCATTCCGCAAATTCGGTGCTTTCAATATCGCCGCCGATTGATATGCCCGCATTGTTAACGAGGATATCAAGCCCGCCGAATGCCGCATTTATGGCGTCTAACGCGGTCATCCAATGATCTTCGTTTGTTGCATCATGTTCGGCTGAAATCGCCGCGCCTGGGAATTCGGCGTTGATAAGGCCCGCCGTTTCCGCCGCCGTTGCCGGGTCTAAATCGGTTGCTGCGACGCGGGCGCCTTCCCGCGCCAGATGCAGTGCCGTTGCCCGGCCAAGCCCGGACCCGGCGCCCGTCACCAGCGCGGTTTTCCCTTCGAGGCGGCCGGTCATAGGTTTGCCCCCTTTTTAAGAAACGGTGATCTGGATATCGCCGACGCCGTCGATATGGCCGTCCATGACATCACCGGCGACCACCGGGCCGACGCCTTCGGGGGTGCCCATGTATATTAGATCGCCGGGCTGCAACGCGACCAAGCCCGAAAGGTAGGAAATGGTTTCCGGTACCGACCAGATATGGAGATCGATGGTGCTTTCCTGTTGCACCTCGCCATTGACTTTGAGCCAGATGGCGCCGTCTGCCGGATGGCCGACATCGGATACGGGTTTGAGCGCCGTGCACGGCGCCGAATTATCAAAGCCCTTGCCCATGTCCCAGGGCCGGCCCATTTCCTTGGCCTTGTTCTGGATATCGCGGCGGGTCAAATCGATGCCGACGCCGTAACCCCAGACGTGGTTTAAACTATCAGCTTCGGCGATGTCCGTGCCGCCTTTGCCGATGGCGACCACCAACTCGATTTCGTAATGGAAATTTTCCGTTTGCGACGGGTAGGGGATGGTGGCCCCGTTTTGAACAATGGCATCCGCAGGTTTCATGAAGAAAAAAGGTGGATCACGGTCCGGATTGGCGCCCATTTCGATGGCGTGCGCCCGGTAATTACGCCCGACGCAATAAATGCGGCGCACCGGGAATTGATCCTTACTGCCTTCGATCGGAAGGACCGGTTTGTCACCTTCTGAAACCACATAGCTCATAATTTCGTTCCTCGTTATTATGTTTGTTCAAATATGCCCGCGACATAGCGGCTGGGCGTTGAATTGTCAAAAACCTTGTTCGCCGACTTGAATTGCAACATTGTCGAGGCTCAGCGTTATTTGAAATAATATGAGGCCCGCAATGGTTCAGCTTAATGACAGAGATATCGCAACTCGAGAAGTGCTTGATTGGAAAGGATTGCATCTTTTCCACGCCCTGCCGTCCTCGTGTTCCCAAAAAACGCGGATATTTCTAAACTTGAAAGGCGCCCCTTGGGAATCGCACGTCGTAAATCTTGGTAACAATGAAAATATGGACGCTTGGTATCTGGGCATTAATCCACGCGGGCTGGTGCCGGCACTGGTAATGGACGGCGCGGTGCATATCGAAAGCAATGATATCATGACCTTGCTGGACGGGGCCTTCCCGGAACCAAAGCTAATTCCGGAAGGGCGCGAAAACGAAATGGGCGATCTCCTGCACCACGAAGATGATTTGCATCTTGATCTGCGCACCATCACATTCCGCTTTACCCGGCCGCAGGGCAAAGCGCCGAAATCGCCGGAAGCCCTTGATAGTTACCGGGCCGGCGGCACCGGAACAGTTGGTGGCAGAGAAGATGCCAACAAGAAACGAGAGATCGATTTTTGGGAAGCGGTCGCCCGAGACAGTATTTCGGATGAAGCTATCCGCGTTTCGGCATCTAAATTCCGCACCGCGCTGGACGATATCGATGGCCGCTTGACCGAAGCCGAGTTTTTGCTCGGCGAAACACTGAGCGTTCTAGATATTGCCTGGTTCATCTATGTAAACCGGCTGGTGCTTTGCGGCTATCCGTTGGCGCGGTTGCACCCTAATGCGGAAAATTGGTTCCAGGCTTTGCGGGTGCATCCGGAATTTTTCAAAGAGGTTCAAGTGCCGGCTGAGTATCAGGCCTCGCTCGACGCAAATCGCCGCCAACAGGAAAAAGACGGTGCGACACTGGAACAAGTCGCCGGTTTATAGAGGGCCGGCTATTGAGTTTCGATAGCCGGGATATTCGATAAATTATCTAACCAGGAAGGGGCCGATTGATGCCAGATTTGCCGCCACTGAAGCGGCATAAAGATGGGTTTCGCATTGAACGCAGAACCCGGCATGACTTGGCAATCGGTGCAGTTACAAATCCTTACCCGGTCCGGGTCGATCTCGGCTTCAAAAGTGATCTGGCCGCAATGGCAGCTCCCATCGATATTCATTCCATCAATCCTCTTGTCTGACCAAGTGCATCAAAGCACGTCCGGTTGGGTTTCTACCGCCGGGATCGCATCAAGATCATTGACCCAGGGCAGGGCGGAGCGGGTCCAGATTTGCCGCTTGGGGGTTAGGTCCGCTTTTTGGCGGATGATGCCGAGGCGAACGCCGAAGCGTTTGGGGCCGTCGCCTTCCGAGGTGGCGTAAATCCGATTGCCGCAATTTGGGCAGAACATTTGCGGCCGTCTATTGCCGCTCTCGGCGGTCTTTACATATATTTTGAGCGCGCCGGTGAGGAGCCGGAAATTTTCTTCCGCCACCTGCACAACGGCGCTATAGGGTGATCCCGACATGACCTGGCAATCGGTGCAATGGCAAATGCCGACCGTTTCGGGGTCGATCTCGGCTTCGAATGTGATATGGCCGCAATGGCAGCCGCCGTCGATTTTCATAATTTTATCCTCGGTAAAGGGGTTGCGGCTGGCTTAGAAAATCAAACAGGATCTGGTAAGCCATCAAATAGTTTTTCTGCTGAAAACTGGCGTGGGAGATGCCGGGCATGACTTTGAATTGCTTGTCCGGATTGGGCAGCAAAGCGAAAAATTTCAGCAAGTCGTCCATACCGGCGATGCCGTCCCATTGGCCGCGCAGGATCATCGACGGCATGGTGATTTTTTGAGGGTCCACCAGCGGTAATTTTTCGCACATGTCCACATAGGTGCCGTTGGGGATGGAGGTGTCGAGCGCACAAATCGCTTCGGCAAAGGCTTCTACCACATTATCATCGGCGCACCCAACATGGTCGCGGCTGAAGATCGAGCGGACGAAATCCAAATCGATGGGCCGGCGCCGGTTCGCCTTGAATTCCGGTAATTTTTTGCGCCGGTTTTCCAAGGTCGGGCTGCCTTCGCCGGTCCAG
>JABMOP010000353.1 GCA_013204125.1 Rhodospirillales bacterium
GATGTGCAGGAAGCGGTCTATCTCGCCGAACGCGTGGTCGTCATGTCGGCGCGCCCGGGCCGCGTCAAGGCGGTGGTCGATACGAAATTTGAGCACAATGACGAAAGTCTTTTTAAGAAACCGGAATTTGTCGATAAGGTCGATGAAATCTGGTCGATGGTCAAAGAAGAAGCCATCAAGGCCGACCATCTGGAGGCGAAGGCGTCGTGAACGGGCTCGCAACCTGGTTCTCCAACGGCTTTATTCGCTATTCGCCGCTGCTGATCCTGGTTGTGATTTGGGAAGCGGTGTCGCGCTTCGGACTTGTATCGACCGACGTGTTGCCAAGTTTTACAAATGTGATGGAAGCCGGTAGCCGGTTGTTCGACGACGGCGATATCTACCGCCATACGGCGGCGTCTTTATACCGCGGATTTACCGGGCTTTTCCTCGCCATTTTCATCGGCGGCACGCTCGGTATCTTTATGGCGTGGTCGAAGATCGTCAACGCGGTCTTAGGCCCGCTGGTGGAAATGTTCTACCCGTTGCCGAAATCGGCGTTGATCCCGGTGACCGCCTTGTGGCTGGGTTTCGGCGATTCATCAAAAATTTTACTGATCTTTCTCGGCTGTATGTTGCCGGTGACCTTGGGCGCTTTCAACGGCGCGCGCGGCGCCGAACAGACGCTGATCTGGACGGCGCGCTCGTTGGGCGCCAGCCGCCTGCGCACCCTTAGGGATGTGATCTTGCCGAGCGCCATGCCCGAACTCTTGAACGGTATCCGAACGGTGCTGGCGCTGTCGTTCATCTTGCTCGTTGCGTCCGAATTGATCGTCGCCCGCGAGGGTCTCGGCTTCATGCTCAGTTACTTGGGCGATAGCGGCAATTACGACGGCATGTTCGCGGTGGTGATTATTGTCTCGGCGCTCGGCTTCGCCGCCGATCGCGGCTATCTCTATATCGTCAGGAGGATGTTGGCATGGCGCGAATGAACGGTGCCGCCCTTCCCGCCGAGCAAGCGCAAGCGCTCCCATTTGCGGAAAATCCGGCCTTCGCCCGGCTGCGGCTTATTTTTTATGCGTGGCTGCCGATCGTCACGCTGATCGCCGCTTGGGAAATTTTTTCGCGTTCGGGTCTGGTGACGCAGTATGCGCTGCCTTCGTTTTCGTCCTGTATCTTGCGCATTATCGACGAGGCGGCGAGCGGCGATCTGACGATCAATTTGGGATTGACCCTTTACCGGACCTTTGCCGGTTTCGTCATCGCCACCGCGTTGGGTGTCATCATCGGCATCGGCATCGCCCGCCACCCGCTGACAAAATGGTTCTTTGATCCGATTGTGTCCGTCGCCTTTCCGATGCCGAAGATCGCTTTTCTCCCCATCATTGTTCTGTGGCTCGGTTTTTTCGATGCCTCAAAGATCAGCATGGTCGCCTTTTCGACCATCTTTCCGATCATCACCACGACCATGCTGGCCGTTCAAGGGGTAAAGAAGGAACTGATCTGGTCGGCCGAGAGCCTGGGCACGCCCCGGCGGCGGATGCTGTGGGATGTGATTTTGCCCGCTTCCTTGCCGCAAGTTATGACCGGTCTGCAGGTGGCGTTGCCGATCGCGCTGATCGTCACCATCATCACCGAAATGACGATGAGCGGATACGGCCTTGGCGGCGCTATGCAACGGTCGGCCCAGTTTGCAAATTCGCGCGGCGTTTTCGCCGGCATTATCGAAACAACGATCATCGGCTACCTGATGATCAAATCCATGTCTATGCTGCGCCGAAGGCTCTTGGCGTGGCACCAAGAGGCGCTCGACCCGACGACAGCTTAGAAAAAGGCAACGGCGCGGGAGTACCTAGTATCTAAAACTAAATTTTAACGGGAGGTTATTATGCGTAAGATGAACCTGATAACCGCGGCGGTTGCTGCGGTCTCGATCGGTTTAGCCGCCGGCTTCGCCCAAGCTGAACCGCTTAAAATTCGGATGTCCTATGTGGTCCCGATCGGTAATTGGGGCTCGATCCTTTATCACAAAAAAGACGTGATGAAGCATTACGGCAAATCCTATGAAGTCCAGGTCACGCGTTTCAGAGGCACATCGTTGATGATCACGGCCTTGGGCGCCGGCGAATTAGACGTCGCCGATTTGGCCTATTCGTCCTTTTCCATCGCCGTTCAAAACGCCGGCATGAACGATCTCAAAGTCATTGCCGATGAAGTACAAGACGGTGTCAAAGGCCACCGCACGGGCGAATATTGGGTCCTTAAAGACGGCCCGATCAAAACAATCAAGGATTTGAAGGGCCAAATTCTGGCGTCTGTCGGCCCCGGTACGGCGGTCGATATCGCCATGCGCGCCATGCTCAAAAAATCGGGGCTGGAAGCGCCGCGCGACTACACCATGGTTTCGGCCCATTTCCCGTCGATGAAGGCGATGTTGCTGCAGAAGAAAGCGGCCTTGGTAACCATGGTTGCGCCCTTCGTAAACGACCCTGAGTTCGTCGCAAAGTCGAGGCCCTTGTTCAGCAATGTAGAAGCCTTGGGCGGGTCCAGTCAGTTCATCATCTTCGCCGCCAAGGATGCGTGGCTGAAAAAGAACCGGGCCGTCGTTGTTGATTATCTCGAAGATATGCTGCTCGCCATTCGCTGGTACCAAGACCCGGCCAACAAAGACGCGGCGATGGAAATCTTTGCCGGCATCCTCAAGGCGCCGAAAAAAATCTTCGAATACAAATTTACCAAGTAGGATAACTATCAAGATCCGCACATGATGCCGGACTTAGATGCCCTCCAACGCACCATCGATATTCAGCAATCGCTGGGCTTTTTGAAACGCAAGTTCGATGTCAGCAAGCATGTGGATTTAAGCTACATCAAAGAAGCCGTGGCGCGCCTCAATTAAGCGCTTAAATTTTGAAATTTCGTTTGGGCGGCAGGCCAAGTGCCTGCCGCCCATTTTTTTATGACCGTGGCCGTGCGCCGGGATAGATCGTTACGCCTTCCGGAAACGCCGCCCATTCATGGACATTTTCAGTAAAGACGGCGACACCGGGTTTTGGAATATCCTGCTCTTCAAAACAGCCGATGGCGATGGCGCGCCGGTCCGGCCAAATTTCCGCCGTCCAATAGAGCGTCGTGCCGCAGGTCGTGCAGAAATTACCTTCGATGGTGCGCCCCGAATCGGAGCCGCGCTTAAACGCCGTACTGTCGCCGCCGATATTGCTAATCTGATCGACATTAAAATAAGCGCCGACACCATAAATGCTGCCGGTGCGTTTCCGGCAATAAGAACAGCCGCACATGGCGACCAATTCCGGCTCGCCCTCTACTTCCACCGATAATTGGCCGCACGCGCATGTGGCCGTTCGCATTAGGATTTCGCCCCTTTGGCCTTGGCGGCGGCGACCGCATCCTGGTTGGTTGAATTTTCGCCCATATAGACGCCGCGATCCCAAACGCGTTTCAAAGGATCGCTGACGTTGATCTCCATGCGGCCGATTTTTTCAATTTCGATGATGCCGATATCGCCGTCCTGCAAAGCGCCGAGCCCTTCGTGGTTGGTGCCGCAAGCAATTGTATCGCCCGAATGGAGGGTCATAATCATCGTTGCGTTTTCGATCAGTTCGGGCACCGGATGTTCCATATCGATGGTGTTGTAATCATGGCGCAATTCATCGGAACACCAAAATTTAACATCCAAATTATTGGGCGCCGGAATTTCATCGGCGGTTGTGATGCACGGGCCTAAGGGGCCGAAGGTGTCGAAAGATTTTCCCATCCAGCTGCCCTTGCGCCAGGTGGATCTGGCTTCGCCTCTGGCCGACACATCGATCATGCAGGTATAGCCGAACACCGCATCCCGCCAGTTTTCCTGGGCGATGTTTTTGGCTGGGCCTTTGATGACGATGGCCAATTCGGCTTCGTGATGGAACACCCAAGGTTCGGTAAATGCAGGCAAGATGACCGTATCGCCGGGGCCGATCACGGCGTCGGGATTTTTGAGGAACATATTGAGCGGCCGGGGGGTTCGTTCTTTATCATGTTCCCAATAATTGCCGATGCAGCACAGCATTTTGCCGGGGCGCGGCAAGGGCGGCAGCAATTTGACGCTGTCCAATGATTGCGCTTCGCCGCCTTCGTTTAAATCTTCAAGCGCGGATTTAAGATCGTCCCAGCCGTCGATAATGCCGGTCATGGTGGCTTGCGGGTTGGCGCCCGCCACGCTTTTTACGGCGTCTGAAATATCGACAACACCGTGCGCCGTCAGCAGCCCCGGCGCCGCCGCGCCGCCGCCTTGGCTAAAGGATACGAGTTTCATTGGTCGGCCTCCCCTTGTTGATTAAACCAATTGAACCACAGAGCACACAGAGAGCACAAAGATTTAATAATGCCCTTCACGCAAGCTTCTCTGTGTCCTCTGTGAGCTCTGTGGTGACAATATTAAAGGCTTGTTTTCGGTGGTTGCGAAATGGTTATGTAGGGGCAACCAAAATAGCTAATTTAAGGGGAGAGCATGAGCGACATTCCACGGCTGAACGGCATCATCGCAGCCCTCGAAAACGGCGGCACCGCCTTTACCTCTTTTTCGCCCTGCGACATGCAGTCGGCCCAATATTATTCGGCCAGCAAATATGACGGCGTTGTGTTCGAAATGGAACATAACCCGTGGGACATCACCGGGCTTCGCGACGGGCTTCAATATATGCTCGATCCAAAGCGCATCAATGCGTCCGGCTCGGTCGCGCCCAATTGTACGCCGATTGTCCGCATCCCGCCCAACGGCGGCGAAATGAGCCAGTGGCATGCCAAACAGGCGCTTGATATCGGCGTCTACGGTGTGGTCTGGCCGCATGTGAATTCGGTCGAACAGGCCTATAACGCGGTCGCCGCTTGCCGCTACCCAAGGCCTTCGAGCGCCGATATTTTCGAGCCCGAAGGCATTCGCGGGGATAGCCCCCGCCGCTGCGCCCGCTATTGGGGCATCGGCGATATGGATTATTACGCCAAGGCCGATGTCTGGCCGCTCGCCCCGGAAGGCGAAGTTTTGGTGATTTTGATGTGCGAAGATGTCGCTGCGGTCGAAAACCTGCCCGACATTTTAAAACAAGTGCCGGGCATCGGCGTCATTTTAATCGGCGAAGGCGATCTCAGCCAGGAACTCGGCTATCCCCGCCAATACGAGCATCCGGTAGTTGTCGAAGCGATTACTGAAATCGTCCGCGTCTGCAAAGAACACGATGTCGCGGTCGGCCACCCCCACGCCAATGCACAAAATATGGAGTGGATCGTCGAAATGGGCTTTCGCTTCATCATGGCGTCGCCGGAGCGTAAAACAACCGCCCTCGATAAGGGCATGGATTTGGTTGGGAGAAAATAATGATCATTGATTGCCACGGACATTTCACCACCGCGCCGGACGCCCTTTGGGATTGGCGCGACAGCCAAATGAAGGCTTACGGCGACGATTCCTTGCCGCGCCCCGACAGGATGGCGCTTGAAATCAGCGACGATATGATCCGCGAAAGCCTGGAAAGCGCGCAGCTTAAATTGCAGAACGAGCGCGGCACCGATTTGACCATTTTTTCGCCGCGCGCCTCGGCCATGGGCCACCACGAAGGCGACGCCTCGGTTTCCGAAATCTGGACGATGATTTCCAACGATATGATCCACCGGGCGGTGCAGCTTTTTCCCGATAATTTTGTCGGCGTCGGCCAATTGCCCCAATCACCGGGGGTGAACCCGAAAAACTGCATCCCCGAATTGGAGCGCATGGTGAACGAGTTGGGCTTCATCGGCTGCAACCTCAACCCCGATCCGTCCGGCGGTTTTTGGGTCGATCCGCCGATGTTCGATAAATGGTGGTACCCCGTATATGAAAAAATGTGCGAATTGGACGTGCCGGCGATGATCCATGTGACGCGGTCGTGCAATCCTAATTTTCATTTCACCGGATCGCATTATATTTGCGCCGACACCACGGTTTTCATGCAATTGGTCGAATCTAATCTGTTTAAGGATTTTCCCGAACTGAAATTCATCATCCCCCATGGCGGCGGCGCGGTGCCGTATCATTGGGGCCGTTACCGCGGCCTTGCCCAGGCGATGGACAAGATGCTCGACGATCATGTGATGAACAATGTCTATTTCGACACCTGCGTCTATCATCAGCCGGGCATCGATTTGCTGACCAAGGTCATCCCGATCAAGAATATCTTGTTCGCCTCGGAAATGGTCGGCGCGGTGCGCGGCGTCGATCCCGAAACCGGCTTCAATTTCGACGACACCAAGCGCTATATCGATGGATCGACGACGTTATCGGCTGCCGAGAAACAGGCGATATTTGAAGACAATACACGCCGTGTGTTTTCGCGGCTGAAGTAACGGCAACAAGGTGTTTGACCTTACCCGTACCGGAAGCTTTAAGGTCCGGCCTTGATGTCGAAAAACGCCAAACTCACCCTTCTCGGGGTTGCCCTGCTGGCCCTTATTGCCGGCGGCGCGGCCTTGCTTACCATCTTTGGCTCTTCCAGCGGGACGCAAGGGACCGATGCGGGCAATCTCGCTGTCGTTGCCGCCGGGGAAAAACTTTACGCCAGAACCTGCGCGTCCTGCCACGGGGCAAATCTGGAAGGGCAGAAAAATTGGCGACAAGCTTTGCCGGACGGCGGCGTCCCTGCCCCGCCCCATGATAAAACCGGCCATACCTGGCACCATACGGATAAGTTATTATTCGATTATACCAAATTAGGCGGCGCGGCGATGACGCCCAAGGACTTCAAAAGCAACATGCCGGGATTTGCCGATATTTTGAGCGACAGCGAAATTTGGGCTGTGCTATCATTCATTAAAAGCCGCTGGCCCGAACAAATTCGCCTGCGCCAAGATGCAATGAGCAAACGTCAATAAATTTGAAAGTGCAATCCAAAATGAAAAAATTAATGACGGTCTTGGTAATGTTGGGCATCGCCGCAATATTTGCCCCCGCTGCCCTTGCAACCAATCACGCAAAAAATTCGGCCGGCGCCGTCCCCGGCGGCATCGGTCTTGGCAAAGCATTGTTTAATAAAAATTGCGCGTCTTGCCACGGCGTGAGTTTGAAAGGCACCGAAAACGGCCCGCCGTTCCTTCATCGTTTTTATCATCCCGGCCATCATGCTGACGGATCGTTTTTTATTGCTGTGACGCGCGGCGTCCGTCAGCACCATTGGAAATTCGGTAATATGGAACCGCTCCCAGGCGTCAGCCGACCGATGATAACGTCGATCGTTAAATATGTCCGCTACATGCAAAAACAAGCCGGTATTTTCTAGCGCCTGTTATGTGTCTTCGGTCCGGGTTTCCATCAATTGCCTGATCCTTGCCCGGTATTTGAGGAAGATCACCGATCCCAAAATAAAGCTGACCGACGCACCGATGGCGACCGGTGCTTGCAGGCCGTAGATGACCGAGAAGGCGCCGAACAGCATGGCGCCCAACGCCGGCGCGCCTCTGAAGGTGAGGCTATAAAGGCTCATGGCGCGCGCCCGCATGGAGCCCTGCACCGCGCTTTGAATGAGGATTTGCGCGCAATTTCCCGAAGTGGACATGGAAAATCCGAACATGGCGACGGCCATCATGCCGATGAGGATATGGCCGGTAACGGCAAAGGCGAAGACGAACGCCGCGTTCCCGATGAAGCCTAAGAAAAAAATGGTTGTCGTGCCTTGAATACGGTTGCGGTTGGCGATCCACAGGCTGCCGCACATGCCGCCGACCCCGAACGACGACATTAGCGCGCCCAGGGTTTCCGGCCCGCCTTTGAATACATCGCCGGCAAATCCGGGCATCAGTTCAGGCAGATGGCGCACCAACACCCCGCCCGCCAACGCCAATATGAGGATCGGCGCGATACCTTTATGGCCGAACAAATATCGGAGCGCTTCGTAGATGTCGGTAACGAGGCTGCGCCCGCCGCCGGACACATGTTCGCTTTCGCTTAGTTTCAAGCGGCGGAGAACCAGGTAATGGGGCGTGAAGGCGATGGCCGCAATGGCAAATGTCCAACCGGCGCCGATGCCGGCAATGGCGAGGCCTGCAAAAGCCGGTCCGATAAAAGTCGCCGAATTGAACGAAACCGCGGTTAGGGCGATGGCGCCCGATAGATCCTCTTTCGGCACCAGATTGGGGGCAATGGTCATGCGCGCCGGTGTCGCCATAGATTCGATTGAGCCCAGAAGAAAAGCCAGGACAAGGATCGCCCAAGCGTTGATGAGCCCCGCCAGAGCCAGCGCCGCCAA
>JABMOP010000354.1 GCA_013204125.1 Rhodospirillales bacterium
ATATAATCAAGGGCGCCGATGTGTTTCTGGGCGTTTCCGCCCCTGGGGTGCTTACCGCGGAAATGGTTAGCAAGATGGCTGACAAGCCGGTGATCTTTGCGCTCGCAAATCCGGAACCTGAAATTAGACCCGAAGCCGCCAGGGAAGTGCGCCCCGATGCGGTAATTGCCACCGGGCGCAGTGATTATCCGAACCAGATAAACAATGTTCTGTGCTTCCCTTATATTTTTCGGGGTGCGTTGGATGTTGGCGCGACTACAATTAATGAAGAAATGAAGATGGCCTGCGTCCGGGCGTTGGCGTCGTTGGCCGAAGCGGAATCCGATGAATCGGTGATCCTGGCATATGGTCTGGAAGAATTGAGTTTTGGCCCTGAATATTTTATCCCGAAACCGTTCGATCCCAGGCTTTTGGTGGAACTTGCGCCGGCCGTTGCACGCGCTGCGATGGAAACCGGGGTTGCGTCCCGCCCGATCACCGATTTCACGGCCTACCGCCAAAAATTAATCGATTTTGTGTTCCGCTCAGGGACCGTTATGAAGCCGGTGTTTGAACGTGCTCAGCAAAACCCGAAGCGCGTTGTCTATGCAGAGGGCGAATCTTACCGCGTGCTGCGCGCGGTTCAGAGTTCCGTCGATGAAGGCATTGTAAAACCGATCCTCATTGGGCGCCGACAAGTGATCGATACGCGTATCGAACGGCTGGGTCTGCGTTTAAAAACCGACATTGATTTCGAACTTTGTGACCCCGAACATGATGAGCGTTACCGAGATTACTGGACCCTTTATCATGAAATCATGAAGCGCCGGGGTGTGTCGCGCAACGATGCCAGAAACGTGGTGCGCACCGATACCACGGCAATCGCAGCACTCATGCTGCGCCGCGGCGAAGCTGACGCCTTAATATGCGGCGCTCGTGGCCGATACACGGAACATTTGGCGCCCTTGTTCAATATTATCGGTCTTCGCGAAGGCGTTGATCGGGCGGCATCCATGAGCATGTTGATCATGCCTAAAGGAACCATATTTATATGCGATCCTTACGTAAATGCCGGGCCGACGGCGGAAGAGATTGCCAAATTCAGTGTCCTTGCCGCCGAAACAATCCGGCGTTTCGGGATTGAGCCGAAGGCAGCCTTGCTGTCGCATTCAAATTTCGGCTCGTCGATGCTGCCGCCGGCGCGCAAAATGCGCGAAGCGGTAGAGTTAATCCGCAAATTGGACCCATCGCTCCAAGTAGACGGCGAAATGCACGCCGATGCCGCGCTGTCAGAAGATATTAGGGAACCCATGATCGGCGAAGCGGGAGTCCTCAAAGGATCGGCCAACTTGCTCATTATGCCATCGCTGGATGCTGCCAATATTTCTCTTAATCTTGTTCGCATGTTGGCTGATGGTCTGGCCGTCGGCCCGATGCTGCTCGGCCTCAATCTGCCGTGTCATGTATTACATGAATCCGTCAATGCACGGGGTATCGTCGATATGACGGCGCTTGCCGTTACCGAAGCCCAAAGCACCAAACATCCAGAGCTACCCTTTTGAACGGGGTTTTGCCGCCATCGGGTCCGACTGATGGCGAAGCATCCGGCGGGCTGACACCCGAATTCATTGCCTCCGTTTACGATGCGCTTGACCAAATAGACACGGAAACGGCCAAAGAGCTGACCGGTAGCCTGCATTGGTCCGATCTCGCCGATTTATTGGAAGGTCTCACGGACGAGCGCCGTGAAACCCTGGTCGAAGCGCTCAGGATTGAATTCCCCGCCAACGTGCTCTCGGAATTGGACGAGTCTGTTCGCGAACGGGTCGTCGATCAGTTGGGTCTGTCCGAAGTTGCCAGCGCCGTTGCCGATCTTGAAACCGACGATGCCATCAACATTGTAGAAGAGCTGGAAGAGCACGAACAGCTCGAAGTTCTAGAAGCTCTGCCCGAAAGTTACCGAACACTGATCGAAGAGGGGCTCTCCTACCCCGAAGACAGTGCCGGCAGATTGATGCAGAGAAGCACCGTCGCTATGCCATCGCATTGGACGGTCGGCCAGGCCATCGACTATATGCGCGAAACCGACGGCTTGCCCCATGATTTCTATGACATATTTCTCGTCGATCCTCGCCACCGTCCGATCGGCGTGGTCCCATTAGGCCGGATTTTGAGGACGCGTAGACACGTTGCGTTGAACGCCGTGATGAGTTCGGAATTAAAAATCATTCCGGTGAATATGGACCAGGAAGAAGTCGCCTTTCAATTTCGTCAACGCGATTTGATTTCTGCGCCGGTTGTCGACGGCGTAGGGCGTTTGGTCGGCGTCATCACGGTTGATGACATTGTTGACGTTATCCATGAAGAACACGAAGAAGACATCATGCGGTTGGGCGGTGTCGGCGAAGAAGATGATTTATTTGCTGCGGTTCTGGATACGATGCGGTCCCGTTTCCCCTGGCTTTTGATCCATCTGGTAACGGCGGTTATCGCCGCCGGCGTTATCAGCCTGTTCGCCAGCACCATTGAAGAATTGGTGGCGCTCGCAATTCTGATGCCGATTGTTGCAGCCATGGGCGGCACGGCTAGTGTTCAGACCTTGACCGTCGCTGTTCGCGCCATTGCCATGCGCCAATTGACACCGGCAAATGCACTTCGCACGATCGGTAAAGAAGCGGTGGTTGGGCTTTTGAACGGTACAGTGTTTGCGATATTTATTGGATTAGTCTCCTACGTTTGGTTTGATAATTTAGCTTTGAGCGGCGTTCTTGCTATGGCGATCGTGATTAATTTTTTCGTTGCCGGGCTATCGGGAAGCGCTCTTCCCGTCCTCATTCAAAAGTTGGGGTTCGATCCCGCAGTTGCGTCCAGCGCTTTTCTTACGTCAATCACAGATGTGGTCGGATTTTACGTGTTTCTTGGCCTTGCATCCGTCTTGCTGCTTTGAAATTTGGGCGCCGGTCGACCGGGTATTCAAGGCATCTTCCAGATCATTAATTTCGTGTTCCGACGGTCGTTAACTTCAACCGTCTGGCTCGGCGGTACGTCCGGTACGACAAAGGAGTTACTGATGAATAAGCTGCCCGGTTTCATTTCACGGCGTGCCTTCTCATATATGGCCTGCATCGGGGCAGGCGACAGGAACCCATAAACCACATCATATTGGGCGAGGTCAGGCTTCCAAAAGTCACCGTACAGGATACGGATGCCTGGAGCCCCCGAAATGAGAGCGCGCAGCTTGGAAAAGACGTAAAGCAATGGCGCCGATTCGATGCCGGTAACGGAAACATCCGGATGTTTGTGCCCAAGGTACATTACGACGTTGCCGATCCCGTGGCCCAAATCAAGAATTCGAATTCCGGCGCGCATTGGTATTAATTGGGAAATCGCTTCCAAAGTCTTTGCATTGGTTAGGTACAATGGGACCCGGGTGCGTGCGCTGTTCCAAAATACGCCCGCTGCGATAAAAAAAGCAGCCAAATAAACCCAGGACGGAATGGCGAGCAGAGATACCAGCGCCGCCGCAGGCAGGAGCGCCATCTGCACCGGTATCCATAACCGTGGCAAATGAAATTTGTTGCCAAGCCATGCGGCCGTCAATCCGCCGCCCGACAAAATAAGTATCAGTGGGACGGAAATCCCTGTCCCCGCCAATATCAAGTATGCAATCCCAAAGGCCACAGCCATGCCGCTTGCTTGGCACAATAGGACCAAGATAACCGGCGCTTTCTTCCATTGGGGCGCTTCGGAGCCGGTTTGCTGATTTGGGTTCATTTTGATCGCTGTATTTCCATTCGTAGGGCGATGATAGCCGGGGGAGCACCATGCGTCATCCGCCTAAACGGTTGAGGCCTTGCCGTGGTGGGCGTGTTTCCTATAATTCAAGTGGTTCATGCGAGGGGAATTCAATGTCCGAAAGTGTAATTTTAACCGAAATAGACGACCGCGGCGTTGCGAATGTGACGCTTAATCGGCCCGAAGTTTTTAATGGCTATAACGAACAGTTGCTGACGGAGCTTCGATCCACGGTTACCGCCCTCGAAGCCGATGACAATGTTCGAATTCTTGTTTTGCGAGGCGCTGGAAAACATTTTTCCGCCGGAGCCGATGTAAATTGGTTCCGCGAATTGGCCGAGGCATCGGCGGAAGTTCAATTGGCGGCCGCACAATTGAGCACAACCACCATGCGGGCGCTCTACGCGATAAGCAAACCAAGTATCGCCCTTGTGCACAACGCTTGCTTCGGCGGCGGCACCGGTTATGCAGCCGCCGCAGACGTTGTTGTTGCTTCTGAAGACGCTAGATTTTCAATTACCGAGGTTCGCTTAGGGATTACACCGGCGCCGATCCTGCCACAATTGGTGGCGGCTATTGGCCACCGCTATGTGCGGCGATATGCACTAAGCGGCGAGACCTTCGATGTTCAAGAAGGCTACCGGATTGGCCTGGTTCACGAAATATGCCCAAACGGCGGCCTGGACGATGCGGCTGCGCCCATCATCGATGGATTGTTGCGGGGCGGCCCACAAGCGGTCAGTGATACCAAACGCCTAATCAACGAAGTGGCCGGCGCCGAAATTACCGATGATATCGCGCAAAATATGGCTAAGACCAGCGCCGCCGGGCGCGGCACGGCTGAAGGCATCGAAGGTTTCAGTGCTTTCTTTGATAAACGGCCGGCCAATTGGTATCCGGGGGAAAAGTGATTGGTCCAGGTTACGCCCGTAAGAACCGGTCTCAGGATTAAATCGTCATGACCGTCCATTTGTTGCGCATGGCCGCGCGCGTTGAAAGCGTCGGCCAATTGCGTTCGATCCAGAACGAGCGAATGGAAAAGCCCGGCAGGGGCCGCAAAAAAAAGCTGTTTACCTTTACCCGCAATATTCCCAAACGGACGGCCGAATTGTTAGACGGCGGCTCCATTTATTGGGTGGTGAAACGTTACATTCGGGTCCGCCAGGAAATTTTGGCAATTGAACGCGATACCAATGATGAAGGGCGCCCATTTTGCAAAATCGAACTTAATCCTGGGCTTGTACTGCTTGAACCGCGCCGGCAAAAGGCATTTCAAGGCTGGCGTTACTTTCGCACCGAAGACGCCCCTGTCGATTTGGCTGGTAATGTGCCACTGAACGATGATCTTCCTGCAGATTTGGCAGATGAGCTCAGAGAATTAGGCTTGATCTAATAAATATTCGTCTTAAAGATATTTCGATTCGGCGCTATTTGACCGGCAAGTGTCAAAGATCAATAAATCTCACTATAATAAGGTGAAATCTATTGAATATTGAGGCGGTAGGTCACATTTATTAAGTTATCAAAGGGGGGCTATTTCGACGGTTTAATACATCCATTTGTAATGTCCCCCCACGGGATGATAAGTATTATCGATGCAGTAGAGGTAGAATTCCATGAGTGAGAATACGGGCAGGGTAATTCGCCCGCCGAACCAGTTGAATTCCAAAGTTACCATTGGCGGGCCCGGCGCAGTCGATGCTGCCGCGCTTGAACGAGCGGAAAAGGTCATCGCCAGCCTTGCCGGAGATTACGTTGATTGGGCCAAGGACGACGTAAAAAAAATTGAAGCGGTATTTCAATTATTAAAAACGGGTAAGGGAGATGCCGGCGAAAATCTCAACGATGTATTTCAAATTGCTCACGATATAAAAGGCCAGGGCGGGAGTTTTGATTTCCCGCTGATGACTGTTATTGCCAGTCATTTGTGCCGCTTTATTGAAAATTTAGATGGTAAAACCAATAAGGTCTCCATCGAGATTATCGGTTTGCATATTAATTCTCTAAACCTAGTAATTTCCCGAGGATTGAAAGGCGATGGCGGGCTCGCCGGGGATCAACTTTTATCGGGTATAGAAAAAGTCCTCGAAAAGCGCGCCTAAAAGTTACCCCCAAATCCGTTGAAATAGAATTATCCTGTGCCACGCATGGGATCACGGCGATCTTTAGAAAGCATTTGTTAACCCCCAGTTTTTAAGATTCTATTTGTCGTCCGTATAAGGGGCGTCTCGACTTAATTAAACCGGTGCAAATCGCATGCTTCAAATACCGACGAATGATAAGATCGTGTATGAGGTTATTCTTTATAATCGCGTTGTGCGCGCATTGGTAAAAGATAATCTATCGCACGAATTATATGATGACTATTGGGCCGATGTTCAGGCTTATGACGTAATGGCGGTGGATGAATTGGAAGCCCGCCAGTTGATTTCGCTCCGCTACCCGCCCGATCAAGGGTTTGTCGTCGAGCAGGTTAAAATATTAGCGAACTAGTATTGCAGTTTATCAGCGAATGGTGCCTTCGAAATATTGGTAGGTGTCGATTCCATCAATGACCACACCGTCATACCCTTGGGCGACAATTCCGTAGATATAGGACTTGGTATTGCCTGTAATTATGTTTTTCCAGCCCGCGTCCCAGTATTGAACGAAATGTACGTCCGGGTTTCCAAGGGCGGATGACCGGATAAAGGGAGGATTTCCTTCGCGCCATTCCGGCTTCCAGTAATAGCGCGAGCTATCGGCATAACCGACATTTACATGAGCGAGGATGAGGCGCCGCGCTCCCAATTTTTTAAATTTCATACCGCGCACATGTTTGGGCGAAAACGGCGTTCTTCCCTGATGAAAGACGTCGATGACGATTGCATCGTAATTGGTATCGTTTAAGGCGACGACAAAATCATCTTGATTTTCGTAAGCCGACGAATCGGTCATAAATAGAAAATTCTTTACCTGTTTCAATCCGGTCACATTTGAAGGGTTTTCATTAAATGGGCGCGGCGGGATATGGGGGATGGAATTGTGCCTGAATTCTGCATTATCTACGGCAAACGGCACATAGCCCCGGTCATTATTTAGTTTAAAAGATTCCTGAGCCAATTGTGCGGTTTTCGCAAAATCTGCGACCCACACTTTGAGCCCGCTGCGTTTGCCGACATCGGCTAATCGAACTAGCTCATTTCGAACCTTTACATCGGTCCGTATTTCCGTTTTGCCGGGTAGCGGCGTTCGCATATTCAAGCCACGGATGATGATGCCGTTGACCGAACGCATATAGGTGGTTGCCGGCGCGTACCGAGTTGCGTCTACCGGATCGATTTTCTCAAGTAAATTCAGACCGTCGACAGCCAAAACAATAAAATTTCTGTTGAAACGACGGGCATAGCTGCTGATTTCACGCACCAGATCGCGCATATCCTGCCTTGGGCTTCTGATCAGTCCCGGTGTTGGCGCTCTGCCACCGGCAGGCCCTGGAGGGGGAGGCGTGCCCTGGCTGTTCGCATCAGGTACTGTAATCACTGCGAGCAAAAACGTAACGACTATGATTTTAATTGCCGTGCAGGCATTCATGATTAAGGGCCTCGGTCGCCATTTATCCAATTTAGATCAACTTTTCGGCGACCGCATCGGCGATTGCCATGGATGACGTCAATCCGGGAGACTCTATTCCAAATAGATTAACCAGACCTTGAATACCATGTTCATCGGGGCCGCTGATGACAAAATCGGCAGCCGGAGTGCCCGGCCCGCCCAATTTGGGCCGAATGCCTGAATAACCAGGCGCCAGCGCGCCATCGGCCAGTTCGGGCCAATAGGTGCGGACCGCATCATAAAAATCATCTCCTCGGCGCGGATCGACCTGATAGTCGATTTCATCGACCCATTCCACATCAGGGCCAAACCGGGCTTGGCCCGCAAGGTCCAGCGTCAAGTGGACACCGAGCCCACCTTCTACGGGCACCGGATAGATGAGATGGGTAAACGGCGCGCGCCCGGCGAGGGTGAAATAGCTTCCTTTGGCATAATGGCATTCAGGAATATGTTCGGTCGGTATGCCTTTGATCGAAGCGGCCGTTTTTTGCGCAAACAATCCGCCGCTATTGATGATCTGTCGGCATAAAATCCTCATCGGGCTAGATCCACCCGTTTCGAGCACGATCCCCCGATCCGTAACTTCGCCGCCGATCACCGGCGCATTCAGGGCCAGCACCGCGCCGTTTGCTTCGGCGTCGCCCTGGTAGGCGAGCATCAATGCGTGACTGTCGACCAATCCGGATGATGGCGACAAAAGCGCAGCGGTGGTGTTAAGCGCCGGCTCCATCTGGCGGGCCTCATCGCCGGTAAGCCAGGTGAGGTCATTGACACCGTTATCTTCGCCTTTTTGCTTTAGATCCTTTAAAGTTTCATGCTGAGACTCAT
Source organism: Rhodospirillales bacterium (assembly GCA_013204125.1). Classification (GTDB taxonomy): domain Bacteria; phylum Pseudomonadota; class Alphaproteobacteria; order Rhodospirillales; family UBA2165; genus JABMOP01. The sequence continues at coordinate 8,197 of JABMOP010000354.1, forward strand.
CGGTTGCGACAATCATTTTTCCACATGCCTGATGCGGGACCCCGTGGCTTGGGCAATATTCGTAAAGCATCTTATTGCCGGCGACGCACATTTTCGCTTTTAAGCTGTCTTTGGAGTAGTAAATACCTGCGTGGATAACTTCTGAATTGCGGGACGAAGTGGCCGTCCCGATGGCGTCTTCGGCTTCGATGATGATGACTTCTTTGCCGGCAATGGCCATCGCTCTTGCGGCTGCCAGGCCGACGACCCCGGCGCCGATGACGGCGCATTCAATTTCGTCCAAATCGCTCAATTCCAACCCTTCCAATTCTACTGCTAGCTTCTACCACAAACGGATTTCACCGAGAAGTGATCCAGCGTGAATTGCCCGCGCGGCAAACCGCTGCCACCTTAACTTACAGGCAACGAAGGTAGGGTCCATGCTTCCCATGATTCGACGGCATATTTCAAAGGCTAATTTCGGGCGATCGGTAATTCTTACGGTGATGCTGGTCGGGATATTTTGGGTTGGCCTAGACAGCGCTTGCGCAAATCCTAAGCTCTGGCAACTCGAATGGCCGAAAACAGATTTCAGCAAATCCTCGGTCGAATTTTCGGAAATTATGTCCGGCGGCCCTCCAAAAGACGGTATCCCCGCTATCGACCAACCAAAATTTGATGAGGTCGGATCGGTCAGCGGCATTGGCCCGAAAGTGCCGGTCATCAGTTTTTCCATGAACGGAGAGGCCAAAGCCTATCCACTTGGTATCTTAATGACCCACGAAATCGTAAATGACCGCGTCGGTGGTGTGCCGGTGGTCGTTACCTACTGTCCTTTGTGTAATTCATCGATCGTGTTTGATGCGCGCCTTGGCGGTAGAACTTTAGACTTCGGAGTATCTGGAAAATTACGCAATTCCGATATGGTGATGTATGACCGCCAGACCGAAAGCTGGTGGCAGCAGTTC
>JABMOP010000355.1 GCA_013204125.1 Rhodospirillales bacterium
GATGAAGCCAGTCCGCAATCTCCCGATGCGAGCACGGAAAACGCTGAAAACGGCGAAAGCGTTGAAAATCAGCCTTCCCGGCGACGCCGGGGACGGCGCGGCGGGCGGCGTCGAGGACGGAGTTCGGAAACCGAAGCCAAGTCCGATACGCAGGACCAATCTTCGCCAGAACAACCTTCTGCAGAACCGGCAAGTCAATCCGATGAAACAGCGACAGATGCTGATGCGGTAGCTGCGAAAAGCGAAGACAGCGCCAAAGCGGATGCCAAGCCTAAACGTCGGCGAGTAAGGCGCAAGCCAGCCCAAGCTAAATCCGATAGCGATACCGAGACAACGAAAGTTGCGGCGAGTAAGGACGAAGATTCTTCTGAAGCCCAAGCCGATAAAAAATCAGCCCCGGCTAGCGAACCGGCGGCGGCATCCGAGCCAAGTCCAACGGTCGAGCAGGTCGATACACCGGAGCTCATGGTCGCTTCGCCAAAAGAAGACGCACCAGAAATAGAGGCAGAAAAGAAATCTTCGCGCGGCGGCTGGTGGCGAAAAAAATAGCCGCTGAGGCCGACTGAGGGGCTGGCTAGCGAAGCCAGGATTTCAATCGGTCCGCGACTTGGGCCATTTCATCGCTCGAACCGGCATACGAAAACCGCATAAAACGATGACCGCGCGCCGGATCGAAATCGACGCCGGGCGTTGCCGCGACCCCTGTTTCCATGAGCATATGTTGACAAAATTGTCGGCTGTCATCGGTCATGTGCTCGATATTCGCATAAATGTAAAAAGCACCATCCGGGGGTGCCAGATCCGTAAACCCGGCCTTCGGCAACTCGGTCAGCAAAATTTCCCGATTGAGCGCATATCGTTCGACGTTGGCGTCCAATTCATCAAAGCAATCAAACACCGAAATTGCTGCCAATTGGGACAATGTTGGCGGCGAAATAAAAATATTCTGCGCTAAACATTCAATCGATCTTTCTAAGTCTTCGGGCAGAACAAGCCAGCCGAGGCGCCAACCGGTCATGGAAAAATATTTGGAGAAACTATTTACGACAATCGCCTCGCTATTCATTGATAGAGCGCTAAGCGGCCCTTGGCCATAAGTGATGCCGTGATAAATTTCATCCGACACCAAACGAACATCATGATCGTGGCACCAATCGCACAAATCTTTAAAGCTTTCCGGCGGCAACATGGAACCGGTCGGATTAGATGGGCTGGCTACAATTAAACCGTCTAGAGGTTCCGCCAACCGATCAAGTATTTCGGCGGTCGGTTGAAATCGTGTCGAGCCGTCAACGGGTATTTCTGCAACGCGAAGCCCCAATGCTTGGAGAATATTTTTATAAGCCGGGTATCCGGGCAAGGCTAAACCAACCAAATCGCCTTCGTCGAAAGCGCTGAGAAATGCCAAAATGAAGGCGCCGGAAGAACCGGCGGTGATGGCAATACGTCCGGCATCCACCTCCAGACCATAAAAAGATTTATAATGAGCGGATATTCGCTGGCGTAGCTGTGGCACACCGAGCGCATCGGTATATCCCAGCAGATCAGCATCCAGTATTTTTTTTGCCGCTTCGAGCACGCCCCTGGGCGCCGGCGTCGAAGGTTGGCCGACTTCGAGATGAAGCACATCGCAACCCTCGGCGGCGCGCGCGTTCGCCGCGCGCATAACATCCATAACGATAAAAGGAGAAATACCCCCTCGCCTAGATACTTTGATCGTCATACCCTAAGGCTCGTTGGCTTCGATGGCGACGCCGTTTCCCCGCCAATCGGAAACAATCTCGCAACCGTCTGGATCACGGGGCAAACCAATCGAACAAAAGGCGGCGTTGACGAAGCCCAATTTTGGCGTCGGCGCAACTAGATGGCCGCGCCGGGCCAGATCTTTAACGATTTCGGGGGGCATTCCCGGCTCATAATAGGTTATATCCGGGGCGCCGCTGTGATGGACGCGCCTTTTGTTAATCGCGCTTTTGAGAGATTCATTGGATAAATTCGTGCGTGCGGCAACGTTCACTAAGGCTGTTGGCGCCGCCACACCGCCGCTAGCAGTTCCTGCAAAATGGAATTGGCGCGTAAATTTATGGACAACCATCATCGGCCCCATCGATTGGGGGCCACGGCCAAAATTATTGGCAACCGCAGAAAGTATAATCCCTGTCCCCGGCGCGATTTTTCCAGTCCCGAAGAGATTATTCATGGTTAACGTGCATGCGACCGCCGACCCTCCGGCGTCAATTACGACGAACCCGGTTGCCGACGGATTTTCCGGAACCGGCTCCGGCGGTGGGTTAAAAATATTCGGCGACGAGTGCCGAGCCGGATTGTAGGATTTCATCAGATTTTTCATACGGGCATCAGCAACCAAACTGCCCATCGGTTCCGTGCTCGCAAAATCTTTGCCCAACCAGCGGCGACGTTCGGCAAATGCGCGTAGCGCCACCTCGGAAAGGAGATGATAATTGTCGGCTTCCGATTTTTTTGCAAAACCACCGTTGGATATCAACATTCCCATCATTTGCGCGGCGACAACACCAGCGACACCCGGCGGCGGGAAAAAATATGCCGTTCGGCGACCGATATCAAAACTAAACGGATCAAGCCAACGCGGATTGTAAGACGCCAAATCGTCAAGAGTTAATGACCCGCCAGCTGCATTAACGGCCGAAACCAAACGCCGCGCCAATTTTCCTTTATAAAAATCCGAGGGCCCATACACACGAATATTCGCCAATACCTCAGCCAGATCGGGTTGCAAAATCTGCTGCCCTTCGGTCACCAAGGCGCCATCCGCACTCACATAAATTTGCCGGGCTTCCGCGTCCTCCATGAGCGCCGAGGCAACGGGTTTTAAATCGTTCAACAATGCGCGCGATACATTGGATCCAAAGCGCGCCAAGCGTTCTCCAACCGAAACCAATTGCGGCCACGGCAAGCGGCCGAATTTTGAATGCATCAGGAAAAAGCCAAGTGGCGCGGCTGGGACGGCGCTTGGCCGTTGGGCATTTTTGGAGATGTTTTTGGGTGTTCCAGCAACAAAATCCAAGGCTTTGGTTTGGTTTGATTGAATATCACGCACCAGACAAACACCGCCGCTTCCCAAACTCGCCGACGACGGTAAGGTTACGCTCAAGGCAAAATACATTGCCGTTGCCGCATCAACCGCGTTACCTCCGGCGCGAAGGATATCCCTGGCTGCAATGACCGCCTGCGGCTCATCTCCGGCGACCCCGCCGTAAAAGCTACGCGCCACGACATTTTCGGTCTCAGGGGAAATCAAGGACGAACAGGCCGTTAGAAGGCCGAATATGAAAACGGCACTTGCCTGGCGGATGTATGCTACCATTTTAATAGTAGCTACCTTATTGGGACCCAACATTGTGATATTTCGCTCATCATTTCTGGTTGCACTGATCGTCATTGGAACCCTTATCGTAAATACGCCGGGCGCAAACGCACAACGGCTGTCATTCATTCGGGACGCCGAAATTGAAAATACCATCCGCGCATACGCAACGCCACTCTTTCGCGCCGCCAGACTAGAGCCGTCAGCGATCAAAATTTATATCGTCAAAGATAGATCGCTTAATGCATTTGTCGCGGGCGGTCAAAACCTGTTCATCAACTCAGGCCTCATTATGCGCGCCAAAAGTGCCGAACAGATCATTGGTGTGATCGCGCACGAAACAGGGCATATTGCGGGTGGCCACTTAAGCCGGTCGGTTGACGCCCTAAATAATTTGTCGGCTCAGACGATACTGGGAGTTCTGATGGGCGGCGCAGCGCTTTTGGGTGGCAGGCCCGATGTTGGTGCCGCGATAATGGGCGGGGCGCAGAATGCCGCCACCCGGTCCTATCTCGGTTTCAGCCGCGTACAAGAATCCGCAGCCGACCGGGCTGCGGTTAAGTATCTAGATGCAACCAATCAGACGTCTCGAGGATTGCTGGAATTTTTGGAACTCCTTGGGGAGCAGGAATTATTGAGCACCAACCGCCAGGACCCCTATGTGCGAACCCATCCCTTGACCCGCGACCGGGTGTCGTTTTTGGAAAATCACGTCAAAACCTCTCGCTACATCAACGCGCCAGTGCGAGATATATTTCAGATTGCGCACGCCCGGATGGTTGCCAAATTGCGCGGCTATACGGAGAGTCTGGCCATCACACTGCGTCACTACCCCCTATCGGACCAATCTTCACCGGCGCGTTATGCGCGCGCCGTTGGCTATTACAGAAGCTCTCAATACGACAACGCGGTCCAAAATATCAACTCATTGATATCCGAGCAGCCGAATGATCCCTATTTTCACGAATTGAAAGGTCAAATACTCTTTGAGAACCGCCACGGCGCGGAGGCCATAAATTCTTACGAGCGGGCGGTGGCCCTGCTGCCCAATTCGTCGCTAATATTGACCGATCTTGCGCGGGCTCAAATCGAACAGAATGATCCTGAGTTACGGATACGCGCTGTAAAACATCTGCGAGCAGCATTGGAAATCGAACCGAAGCGCCCATTTGCGTGGCGGCAATTAGCAATCGCCCTCGGGCAAATGGGTAACATGTCCGAAAGCTGGCATGCCTTGGCCGAAGAAGCATTGCTCATTGGTAAGTTCGACGATGCCATCAGGCTCGCTAAAAAATCCCAAGCGGGGTTAAAAGTCGGAACGCCGGCCTGGCTGAGATCAGAAGATATTACCGCCGCAGCGACTGAATCAAAAAAAGGCCGCTGAGCTTCGACCGCAAGCCTCGATATGTTCATGCTAAATATCAAATTTAATGTGGAATTTTTCAAATTAGCGCCAATCATTTGCGCAATTCTTTCCGCCTGCACCACGCCGCGCGCAGAGATTGGCCCCGAGGGCCGGCTTGATATATTCAACGCCACAGCTATCGGAAATA
>JABMOP010000031.1 GCA_013204125.1 Rhodospirillales bacterium
GCGCCATATCGTCCTGGAAAGCCTTTGCGCCGGCTCATGCGGGCAAGCTGGCCATCGAAGCGGTCGACCGCTGCATGCGGGGCGAAGGCGCACCATCGCCCATCTACGAAGGCGAAGACAGTATTATCGCCCGTATTCTATCAGGCCCAGACGCGGAATATATTGTACCGCTGCCATCGCCGGGCGAGGTCAAGCGCGCCATTATGGAATCTTATACCAAGGAACATTCGGCGGAATATCAAAGCCAGGCAATCATCGATCTGGCGTTCAAAATGCGGGCACAAATATCTGATTGGGATCAGGTGGCGAGCATTACTCTTTATACCAGCCACCATACCCACTATGTGATCGGCACCGGCGCCAAGGATCCCCAAAAAATGGACCCCAAGGCGAGCCGTGAAACACTGGATCACAGCATCATGTATATCCTCGCCGTCGCGTTGCAGGACGGCGAATGGCACCATCAGCGGTCATACGCGCCGGAGCGAGCGGGCCGCGAAGATACGGTGCGTTTGTGGCACAAAATTTCAACACAAGAAGAAGCCGAATGGACCACGCGTTACCACGAACCCGACCCCGCCAAACGCGCCTTCGGTGGGCGCCTGGAAATCACCCTATCTTCGGGCGAGGTAATATCGGACGAATTGGCAGTTGCCAACGCCCACCCGGCGGGCGCGGCGCCGTTCGGGCGCGATGATTACATTCGAAAGTTTAATATATTAGCGGATGGAATTTTGCAAAGCTCGGAGACCGAGAGATTTTTAAACACTGTTCAAAGGCTTCCGGAACTGGACAGCGATGAATTGGCGGGGCTAAATGTCGAAGCACCGATCAAACTTTTGGAAAAATCTACACCGGGCCAAGAAGGAATATTTTGATGCTGTTCGCCGGCAAAACACCGTCTGAAAAGCGCCAAACGCTACGCGACGGCTTGTCATCGGGGAAATTACTTCGATTTCCAGGTGCACATGCACCCATCGTCAGCCGCATCATAGAAGAACAAGAATTCGATGGCATCTATATTTCAGGCGCCGCGCTATCGGCAGATATGGCCTTGCCCGATATCGGGTTAACGACATTGAGCGAAGTGGCGCTGCGCGGTCGCCAGATTGCCGGCGCGGCGGATTTACCCGCGATCATAGACGCAGATACAGGCTTTGGCGAAAGTATGAATGCGGCGCGCACGATCCGTGAAATGGAAGACGCGGGATTGTCTGGTTGTCACATCGAAGACCAGGTTTTGCCGAAAAGATGCGGACATCTGGATAACAAAATACTGATCTCGCAAACGGAAATGGCGCAGAAAATTCGCGCCGCTGCGGACGCCAAGCGCGATACAAATTTCATGTTGATGGCGCGCACAGATTCGAACGCCGTCGAAGGGCTGGACGCCGCCATAAACCGCGCCAAGGCCTATGTGGATGCCGGTGCCGATGCGATATTTCCGGAAGCCCTGACCGATAAGGGCCAGTACGAAAAATTTCGCGGCGCCATTGATGTGCCCTTGCTCGCCAATATGACCGAGTTCGGCAAGACGCCGCTTTTGACCACGAAGGATCTGGAAGAGCTTGGCTTCAATATCGTCATTTATCCGGTAACCTCTTTGCGCCTTGCGATGAAAGCAATCGAGGAAGGGTTTGCCCAGATTAAGGCAGACGGCACCCAATCGGCTATTATCGACCGCATGCAGACGCGCAAAAGGCTCTATGAGGTTTTACGCTACGAAGATTATAATTCCTTCGATCAGGATATATTCAACTTCAAACTTTGAAAACTTGGGAGGATCGGCCAAATGGCAAAGGCAGCAAAGAAATCTAAAACAAAGCCTCGCGGCCCGGATATCCGAAAGGGCCTGGTCGGCGTTTATGCCGATAGTACGGCCGTATCCAAAGTCATGCCCGAAACCAATTCCCTGACGTACCGGGGATATGCGGTCCAAGATCTTGCCGCCAAATGCGATTTTGAAGAAGTCGCCTATCTTCTATTGCACGGCGAATTGCCGAGCCGCCCGCAATTAACCGCATTCAAGAAAAAGGAACGCACCCGGCGCGCGCTTAGTAAACGCCACCTCGCCGTCATTGCGGAATTTCCAAAATCCGCCCACCCGATGGACACGTTGCGCACGGCCGTCAGTTACCTGGGCACCACGGAAACGGCTTGGGGCGGCGAAGCGCCGGCCAAAGATTTGGACAGGGCGCTCGATCTATTGGCAAAAATACCAACTAATTTTGCACCAGCACCAAGCGCAGCACGCTTAGCTGCCTCTACGGTGAGCTCTTTAACTAATCCAATCGTAATCATTTTTAGTCCACCAGCAGCACTGCTCGAGGCGAGGCGATACTTAAATGGAGGAAGACTACCAAGACTATTTTTTAAGCTATCAAGAGCCTGTTCCATGCC
>JABMOP010000356.1 GCA_013204125.1 Rhodospirillales bacterium
CAATGGCAATGAGACTTAAAACAACTAACAAAACCGCCTGTGATAGCCGGAATTCGCGATTACCGAGAATTATGTATTGGGTGGATGCCATCGGACTTCGGTGCCTTTTCAGGATCGAAAATCCTATTATAGCTTTATCCGAAGGCCGATGTCATTCGACCGTCCAGGTAGCTCCGCTCTGCATGAGATCGCGCAAGCTGGCCTTCGGCGCTGCTTTTATCGCCGCGTCGATCTGTTCGTACACGCCGGCTTCATAGGTCGGACCGGGTTCGCAATAGAGAACGCCGATCGCCACCGGCAGTTTGGGCGCTTCCATACAGGCCAGCAAATGCGCCATCATCTTATTGGTTTCGTCGTGCACCAGGATATCTTTTACTTCGATGCCTTTTTTGCCGACGGTGACCACTTCCACTTCCATGCGGCCGGGTACAAGCCGGATGCCTCTGTCCCCGTCTTTTCCGAACAGCAAAGGTTTGCCGTGTTCGACCACAATCTGCATATCGTCGACGACGGATTTTTCGGTGAATTCCGAATAAATGCCATCGGCGTAAACGATGCAATTTTGCAGAACTTCGACGAACGAAGTGCCTTTGTGCTCTTTCGCCCGGATGAAGAGGTTGGGAAGTTGTTTGAGTTGCGAATCAATGCCGCGCGCGACGAATCGGGCACCGCAACCTATGGCGAATTCGGTTGCAGATACAGGGCTGTCGACCGATCCCATCGGCGTTGACGGCGACTTTGTGCCGACGCGCGAGGTCGGTGAATATTGCCCTTTGGTCAGGCCATAAATTTCATTATTGAACAGGATATATTGAAGATCGACATTGCGCCTGAGGACGTGCAGTAGATGATTGCCGCCGATCGAAAGCGAATCCCCATCGCCCGATATCACCCAGATATCCAAATCGGGATTGGCAATTTTGGCGCCTGTGGCGAGCGCGGCGGCGCGTCCGTGAATAGTGTGAAATCCATAGGTGGCCATGTAATAGGGAAAGCGTGCGGCGCAGCCGATACCGGATATGAAGACAGTTTTTTCCAGCGGCGCCTGCATTTCGGCCAGCGCCGTTTGCATCGCGCGAACAATGGCGTAGTCGCCGCAGCCGGGGCACCAGCGGACTTCCTGGTCCGAGGCATAATCTTTAGGCGTAAGTTTTTCCGGTCGGGTTGTGATATTCATCCCGTTACTCCATTCGTGCGCGGATGGCCGCTTCGATTTCGATGACTTTAAAGGGCATGCCGGAAACCTTGTTCAGGCCTTCCGCGGGCACCAGGAATTTATCGCGGAGAACGGTAATGAGCTGCCCAGTGTTCATTTCAGGCACCAATATTTTTTTGAAGCGGCTTAAAAGATCACCCAAATTCGTCGGCAGCGGCCAAATATGACGAAGGTGAATATGCGATACATTGGCGCCTTCGTCTCGCAGGATTTGGACGGCCCGGTTGATCGGCCCGTAGGTGGAGCCCCAACCGACAACCGCAATATCGCCTTCGTCCGATCCCAATTCTACGGCTTGGCTCGGAATATGGGCGGCGACGCCGTCGATCTTGGCTTTGCGCAGATCAGTCATCACTTGGTGGTTTTCCGCATCGTAGGAAATATCACCCGTCGTATTGGATTTTTCGATGCCGCCGATACGGTGTTCCAAACCCGGTGTGCCGGGCACCGCCCAAGCGCGCGCCAAGGTTTTGTCGTTGCGCATAAACGGATGGAAGCCTTCCGGGTCGGTTCTAAATTTCACCGGGAATTTTTTTACTTTTTCGACATCCGGGATTTTCCACGGTTCTGATGCATTGGCGATATAGCCGTCTGCGAGGATTATCACCGGGGTCATGAATGTGGTCGCAAGGCGCACCGCTTCAATCGCGACTTCAAAGCAGTCTGCCGGCGAGCGCGACGCGAGAACCACCAGCGGCGCATCGGCGTTGCGCCCATAGACCGCTTGGTAAAGATCAGATTGTTCTGTTTTGGTAGGCAAACCGGTCGAAGGTCCGGCGCGCTGAACATTTAAGATCACCAGCGGCAATTCGACCGAAATAGCAAGGCCGATGGCTTCCATCTTTAAGGCTATTCCCGGCCCTGAACTCGCCGTCACGCCGAGGTTGCCGGCGTAGGCCGCGCCGATGGCGGCGCAGGCGGCGGCAATTTCATCTTCCGCCTGGAAGGTGGCGACATCGAATTGTTTCATTTTGGAAAGCGTGTGCAGCACGGAAGAGGCGGGCGTGATCGGATATCCGGCAAAGGTCATTCTAATCCTGGCAGCCTGCGCACCGGCGACGAGACCCCAAGAGACCGCTTCGATACCGGTCACGGTCCTGTAAAGTCCTGGCGCGATTTTCGCCGGCGCCACGAAATAAGCGTGAATTTCGCCGGAGATTTCTAGTGTTTCGCCAAAGGCATGGCCGGCATTGACGGCTGCGATATTGGAATTGGAGATTTCCGGACGTTTACCGAATTTTTGGTTCAACCAATCGACGGTCGGCTGGCGGCTTCTGTCATAGAGCCAATAAACAAGCCCGAGCGACCACATATTTTTGCAGCGCACGGCCTCTTTCTGGGAGAGCCCGAATCCTTTGACCGCTTCCAGCGTGTTGTTTGTGATGTCGGTGGCGACAACCCTAAATCCATCGACCGAGCCGTCTTCCAAGGGATTGGCCTTGTAGCCGGCTTTCTTAAGGTTGCGGTCCGTAAACGCGCCGGTATCGACGATGATAAGTCCACCGCGCACGAGGTCAGCCAAATTGACTTTCAATGCCGCCGGATTGAGCGCCACCAGAACGTCGGGTGCATCGCCTGCGGTCTTGATGTCGCGGGCGCCGAAATGAATTTGAAAAGCCGAGACACCGAAGGTGGTGCCGGCGGGGGCCCTGATTTCGGCGGGGAAATCGGGGAAGGTGGATAGATCGTTATGCGCTAGCGCCGTCGTCAGCGTGAATTGGCCGCCGGTAATTTGGATACCGTCGCCCGAATCGCCGGCGAAGCGGACAACAACTTCTTCGACCTGTTCACGCTGGCCTTTAACGATGGTGGCCGCCGAGCTGCCTTCCATGCTCGATAACTCCTAAAACCTTGCACCAGGGTCATAATATAGACCCAATTGCTGGCTCGCGCCTGAAGTGCAGGCCAGCAATTGGGTCATATTTTTGGAAATTTACTAAATTTCTTGGCCCCAGGAACATAAACCGAAACTCGTATTTTCATACCATACAAGGGTATGCCCCGCAAACCGTCAATCACGAAATAATAGCCCCTTGGTATAAGTTAGAATAATACATAATTTAATTGTTTAATCGGTGAGTAAGGGCGAAAATTCTTCGATGACTTTTCGGTACACATCGCGTTTGAATGAAACTGCGGTATCAATGAGGTCGTCCACAACTATCCATTTCCATTCGTCAAATTCCGGCTTCAGGACGCCCTCTGGATCGATCTCGCTATCGTCTCCACAAAACACCATTGCAAACCATTTTTGTGTCTGTCCACGATAGCGGCCGCCCCACACTTTACCTATTAGGTGGGCGGGGAAATCATAACTTAACCACTGCCGGGCTTCGCCGATAATGCGGACATTGCTGGTGCCTGTTTCTTCTTTCAATTCGCGCAAAGCGGCGACCGATGGTTGTTCGCCTTCCTCGATGCCGCCTTGCGGCATCTGCCAGGCATCTCCGTCAATGTCGCTACGCCGCGCAATCAATATTTTGCCGTTGTTGTTGATAAGGAATATCCCAACACACGGCCGGTAGGGTCTGTCCGCGTTGCTATTCAAAGGTCCCATCCAAATCGGCTGTCGCCTACTTTTCTTTGGCGGCTGTTGGGGCATCAATACGGACCATGGCCGAAACCGGCGCCAGTGCTAATTCCTTGAAATCCAAATTTTTTGCCCATTCAGCAAGAAGCCTAATTGTAATTGGGTGGGCCCGGGCCATTGCCAATGCGCTTGCGTTCTTGCGCGCCAGTTTTTCCAATTCATTCAGCTGAGCGCTGATCGCCTTGCCGGTGAGGACTTGATCGATTGTCATAACGGCGCGAATTCTAGGCAGGGCAATTTTGGTCGCTATTTTGACACCTTGACTGTCTTTGACCTGCCCATTGTCTACGTATAATAATCCGCGTCTTTGAATTTCAGTCAGCACCGGTAGCATGCCCACCTCCGAGGTGGTGAATTTTGATCCCATCACTTGGACCATGCCGACATATCCCGGTGCCAGCGCAAGTATCCGTTTCAAGCGGTCCAAATTTTTTGCCGTGCTTAAACTAGTCAGCATGGCAAGTGGCCCTGGATCAGATATTGGAAAATTGAGAGGCTCCATCGGCACCGCGAGGAGTGTCTCGTGTCCGGCCGAGCGGGCGAAACCCATCCAATCTTCTAAATTTTCCGCATAGGGGCTGAACGCTAAAGAAAATTCCCCGGACAATTGGTTCATAGCTGCCAGGGTGGGCGCTTTGGAAAGGCCCAGATCCATTATTATGATGCCGATGCGCGGACGATTTACATCTTTTGAAAACGGGCGGGAATAGACCTGCCAGGGCGCTTTGCCGGTCTTTGCCATCCGCGGCAAGCCACCGTAATTACTCGATTCGATCAAGCTGGAATCGGGCCCGGCGAGCGGTTTTCCTTGTGGCTGGATAGGGATGCCGGCAAACGACGCGGCGATTACCGAAGGCGTTGTAACCCCTTGCCCGGGTTGCAGTTGAGGTTGCGTAGAGGCGGTAATTTGCGGCACAACCGAAGGAACGTCTTTGGCGGGAATGACTACCGGTTCGGCAATTTCGCTCGCCCGGTTATTTCCTGTTAGCCGCTTGCCGCCTTTGAAACCAGGCGCGGAGGCTCTAGGTGGGAGCGCCATGCTGACAACGGGGAGGAGGGAGGAGCTGGGCTCAGCGATTTGCGGCTGTTCTTGTGCTTGTTTTTGATCTTCTTCTCCGCCGCCGCCAAGAAACAAAATTCCTGCGCCGGTGATAGCCAACAATACCACTGCCCCAGCAGCGGCGAGAACGATCAGTTTCTTTTTATTCGGCCCCCCGCCTTCATACTCGTCAAAATCGTCATCGTATTCGTCAAAATCGTCCTCGTCGTCTTCGCCCGATACGCCGCCTCCGTCTATATCGTCACCAGTTGCGTCGTCGTCCATGTCCGAGGCGACATCATCGACGGGGGAATCCAGATCGCCTTCGTTCTCATCTTCGTCTTTAAAGGGATCAAAATCCGCCATTACACATTATCCCTCAAATCCAAAATTTGCGGGATCATCCCTTTAGTCGTTTGGTGAACAGATCGACGCCGCGCAGTAAATCCAAGGCGCGTTGCAATTGAAAATCTGAGCGCGTCTTCTCGGACTCCGAAAGCGGCTCTTTGTTATCTGATTTTTGCCCCGGTTTACCTTTGCCGTCTTTGCCGCGTTGATCCAGCGCACCGCGTAAATCAGCTTCACGGCTACGGGCGCGGTCGGCGACGACGGCTTCGAGGCGTATTTGCTCGACCTCAATATCTGGTTTGATACCGATCTTTTGAATAGATTTCCCCGATGGTGTGAAATAAAGCGCCGTCGTCAAACGCATTGCACCGTGCGGACCCAATGGCAAAATGGTCTGCACCGATCCTTTACCGAAAGACTGAGTGCCGAGAATAATCGCCCGGTTGAGATCTTGCAGCGCCCCGGCGACAATTTCAGAAGCGCTAGCCGATCCGCCATTGATAAGAACGACAATCGGCTTTCCGTCGGCCAGATCGCCCGGCTTTGCGTTGAAACGCTGGTGGCCGTCTTTTTGGCGGGGGCGCGTGGATACGATTTCGCCCCGATCCAAAAATGCATCCGATACGGCTACCGCCTGATCGAGCAATCCGCCCGGATTGTTGCGCAAATCAAGAACGACCCCTTTGAATTTATCGCCCAGTTCCTTGGTCATTTTGCGCATCGCGCGTTCGAGGCCACCAATTGTCGGCTGGCTGAATGATGAAATGCGCACATAAGCGATATCGCCTTCAAGGTGCGAGCGAACGGTCCTGATCGGAATGATCGCGCGTGTGATCGTTACGTCGAACGGCTCTTTTCCTTTGCGCTGTAGCGTCATTTTAAGGTCCGAGCCAACTTTGCCGCGCATTAATTCCACGGCTTGGCTTAGGGACAGGCCTAGCACCTGTTTGCCGTCTAAATGAGTTATGAGGTCGCCCGGCAGAATGCCCGCCCGTTGCGCCGGCGTATCGTCAATCGGCGATACTACCTTTATCACTCCATTTTCCATGGTGACTTCGATGCCTAAACCGCCGAACTTGCCGCGGGTCTGCACCTGCATGTCTTTATAATTTTTGGCGTTGAGGTAGCTCGAATGGGGATCAAGGGACGTCAGCATGCCTGCAATGGCCGCTTCGATGAGTTGTTCATCAGAAACTTCTTCGACATAGCTGGACCGAACCCGCTCGAACACATCACCGAAAAGTTGCAGGAGTTCAAACGTGTTCTCCGGCTTTTTCTTTTCCGCGGCGATCAACGGCTGTGCGGTCAATAAAAACGCGGCGGCCGCTGCTAACCACAGTATTTTTTTCATCCTTTTACCTTACCTTTTTGTGCCGCCATCCACGGCATCGGGTTGAAGGGCTGCCCTTTACGGCGTAATTCCACGTAGAGCTGTGGGTGGTCACCCTTTGAAGCAGCCATGATACCTACAGGTTCACCCGACAATAACAATTGCCCAATTGCTGCATCTATGCGGGACATCCCCGCGAGTAGGCTATGATA
>JABMOP010000357.1 GCA_013204125.1 Rhodospirillales bacterium
ATTCTCGAACGGCATGTCCTGGCTTTTGATAATCTTCGCCCGGCCGGCGTAGTCGGCGCGGAAATTTGTCGATGCCTTCAAGGCTTCGGCGTAGAAATCGACCTCATCGCCCATCAGGCGGGCGCGTTCCGGATCATCTATGGATTTCATCACATGCCCCTCAGAATTCTTTCGGCGGGGTATAATCTTCATACCCCTTGGGCGCATCTTTGGGCGGATATTTCACCATTTTCTGGAACAATAGATGCATGAACAAAAATAGGGGCTTGGCTTTGAACACCAGGACCACGGCTTCCTCGTCCGATTCCGTATTGCAATGTTCATGGACGCAGGCGTTTTCGACAACGACGGCGTCGCCGGCTTGCCAGTCGTAGCGCACTCCGTCGTGAATGTCGTGGCCATTGCCTTTCAAGATATAAAAAACGGCGCTGTTCATATGGCCGTGTTTCTGGCTATGGCCGCCCGGCGAATAGACGTCCACATGACATTCGATGGATTGCGCAACCTGGGTTGATTGCGGGTTGATGACTTTTTTGCCGTAGGCGTGCGGACCGCCCTTCCATTCCATATCCGATGTCGAATAGACGCGCGGCTGGGTAAACAATTGTTCGACCAATTCACCGTAAGTGCCTTCGAGGGCGCG
The DNA here is from genome assembly GCA_013204125.1 of Rhodospirillales bacterium. GTDB lineage: Bacteria > Pseudomonadota > Alphaproteobacteria > Rhodospirillales > UBA2165 > JABMOP01. The sequence goes on from JABMOP010000357.1 coordinate 644, forward strand.
CACGAATGTGCGTTTTTTGGACCAGCGTTCGAACTTGGCTTCGTGTTCTTCATCGCTGATCTGATTATGCCCGATCAGCGAGAATACACGGTTATGGCCGGTATCGCCGGCACCGCCGTCTTCGTCGTCGCCATCATGGGGCATGATTTATTCGTCCAGCAAATGGCCCCATTTATCGATGGTTTGCGCCATCAATTCGGGGCTGGATTCTGCAACATGGGGAAATTCGTCGATCCAATCGAAGGGCCGGCAGGCATCCACCAGCGCGCGGGAATTCAAATTTTCGCCGGCCCGCTTCATCGGGTCGAGCGCGCCCGACCAGGTATTTCGAACAATGTCGATATCTTCGGCGGGATCGCATCTGGAATTCATCGCCCAGTTCACATCGAACAAATTGGAAGGATCAATATCTTCATCGACAACGACCACCCAGCGTCCGAGATAATTGCCGGCATGGGATCCGGCGGCCAGCAACAGCGCCTGTTTGGCGTGGCCGCCATAGGCTTGCTTGATGGAAATGACATTGAACAAACACCCGCCGCCCGAAATATGGCTCCACACGCCCTTGACGCCCGGCAGGCCCGCTTTTTCAACTTGGTCCCAGATCATCGCCGATTTCACGACGCATTTACTGTAGGTGTAATCTGCCGGCGGGCGGCCCGGCCGCGCCATCGTCATGATCGGGCCGTTGCGGTAATAGACGCGCTTGATGCGGACCACCGGATCGGTGCGGACGGCGCTGGCGTAATAGCCGGTCCATTCGCCGAACGGGCCTTCGGGCAATTGCTCGTCGGCGATAATTTCGCCTTCCAAAACGATTTCCGCGTCGGCCGGCATCGGCAGACCGGTCAGCTCGCCGGCGATGACGTTGAACGGCTCCCCCCGATGGCCGCCGGCATGGGCGTATTCGCCGGTGCCATAGGCGACTTCGTTGCCCGACGACAAAAAAAGCAGGGGATCATGGCCGACGCTGATCATCACCGGGCACGGCTTGCCCTGTTTGAAATATTTTTCGCGGATCAGGCGCCCATGCTTGCCGGGGCTCATCCACAAACCGACCGTATTTTTATCATGCACCACTACTCGGTAAGTGCCGAGATTGACCCAGTTGTCTTCGGGATCGCGCATGATCACCAGATCGCCGGTGCCGATATAGCGCCCGCCGTCTTCTTCGTGCAGGAACGGCACCGGGAATTTGAACAAATCCACGTCCTCGTCGCGGTCAATGTTTTCCAAGACCGCGCCTTCGGTGACATGATTGGCGTCATGCAGGGTGAATTCTTTTAAGCGGTCGCGGTAAGAGTGAACAACATCCATCGAGCCTTTGGGCTTATCAAATCCAAGCGTCACGGCAAGCCGCCCGGCAGATGCGGTCATGCCGCTCAAAACCTTGAAATCTGCGGGATAGCCGGGGATTTCTTCGAACAGGATGGCCGGCGGGTTTTCCGGGTTGGCGTGATAGATCATTTCGGCAATGGCGCCCATTTCGAGGTTCCAATCGGCGCCTTTGACCACTTTTAGCTCGCCGATGCCTTCGATCCGGCCGAGCCATTCGCGCAAATCTTTATGCGGCGTCTGGTATTGACCGAAGGATGTATTTCTAACCTGTTCGTCCATTGAAATGATCTCCCGCCGATGGCTTTGCACCGGTAATTTTGGTAAGTCGATTGAGGCCCAATTTTACTCGAAATCAGGACAGAGTCAAAAATACTTAGAACTCTAAGTTTAGCTGATCCCCTCTCCCATCCCGTCATTACCCGACTTGTTCGGGTCGTCCGGAAGAATTGCCTCGTTGCCCTGGAGGCCCCGGTTAAGCCGGGGCATGACGATCCATAGCGGTGCCCTTCACTATTCCAATGACAGCGCAATTGCCTTACAAAGTTCCCAACGATAAATATCCAAGGAGATTAGGGTGGCGATGCGTCCTTCACATATAGCCAAGAAAAAACGAGCGAAAACCGTTCCTACCAAAACGCGGTGGAATTCTGACGTCATCGTCGATCTGATGCGCCAATATGATTTTCCGTTCGTTCCCTTGAACCCAGGATCGAGCTTTCGCGGGCTTCATGATTCCATGGTCAATTACGGCCAGGACGATCCCCAGATGATCCTCTGCCCGCATGAAAACATCGCCATTCAAATCGCCCACGGTTACGCCAAGGCAACCGGCGAGCCCTTGACCGTCATTGTTCATAATCTGGTCGGGCTGCTGCATTCCTGCATGGCGGTTTATTACGCCTATATCGACCGGGCGCCGGTTTTTTTGATGGGCGCCACCGGGCCGATGGATACCGGCCAAAGACGCCCGCGCACCGATTGGATTCATACCGCCCTGGTGCAAGGCAACGCGATCCGCGATTACACCAAATGGGACGATCAGCCGGTCGGCATCGACAGCGTGCCAACCTCTTTCGCCCGCGCCTATTCGGTCATGATGACCGAACCGCAAGGGCCGGTCTACACCTGTTATGACACGTCTTTGCTGGAAACGCCGCTCGAAAAACCGGTCAAAATGCCGAAAGACGGCGCCGCCAGGGTGCCGACGCAAATCGCCCCCGACGGAGGTGCAATTGCCACCGCCGCCGAATGGCTGACCCGCGCCAAGAACCCCGTCTTGCTCGCCGATTGGTCGAGCCGTATGCCGACCGGCTATACGGATTTGGTGAAATTGGCGGAAACCGTAGCGGCGCCGGTGATCGATATCGGCGCGCGCCTAAATTTCCCCAGCCATCATCCCTTGAACCTGTCCCTGGCCCCGATTGATGCCTTGAAAAACGCCGATCTGGTCATCTGCCTGGATGCCAGGGATTGGGAAAAAGTCACGACAACACTCGACAGCGTCACACGGCAAGTCACCAGCCTGGTTCCGAAATCGGCCAAATGGGTCGATATCAGTTTTGCCGATCTGGAAATATCCAGCTGGTCCACCGATTACCAAAGACCATTGCAGGCCGATTTAAGAATTCTCGCCGATACCGCGCTGGCCATTCCGATGCTGACCAAAATCGCCAAGCGGCTATTGGCGAAATCGGAGCCGAAGAAAAAACGCAACGCCACGCGCGCCAAGAAGATCGCCAAAATTCACGGCGCGACGCGCGAAGCTTGGGCCAAAAAAGCCAAGCGCGGCTGGAATTCCAAACCGATGACGACGGCGCGCCTCGCCTCTGAAATTTGGGACGTCATCAAAGACGAAGACTGGGTGGCGGCGAGCAGCGATTTGAACGGCTGGACCAAGCGCTTGTGGGATTTCGACACACCCTACCGTTTTCCCGGCGCGGCCTTGGGCACGTCGACGCAGATCGGCATTGCGCTCGGCGTCGCGCTCGCCCACAAGGCCAAAAAGCGTCTGGTCGTCGATGTCCAGCCCGATGGCGATCTCATGTTCGATCCGGGCGCGCTCTGGGTCGCGGCAAAATACGAAATCCCGATGCTCGTCGTCATGTACAACAACAAATCCTATTACAACGATTGGGAACACCAGATCCGCATGGCCAAAAAACGCGGCACGCCGGAAAGCCGCGCCTCTATCGGCATGGATATCCAAAACCCCGATGTCGATTTCGCCGGCCTCGCCCGCTCCATGGGCTGGTACGCCGAAGGCCCGATCGAAGACGGCAAAGATGTGGGCGCGGCTTTGCGGCGGGCGATCAAAGAAGTCAAAGCCGGGAGGCCGGCGTTGGTCGATACGGTGAGCCAGTTTAGGTGATTCCTTCTACTCCCCCTCCCCCTTGATGGGGGAGGGTCGGGGTGGGGGTGCAGGCGGTATTGG
>JABMOP010000358.1 GCA_013204125.1 Rhodospirillales bacterium
CATTTAAACAAGGTGGCGAGGCAGCTCAATGAGCGTCCTCGCAAGACACTAGAGTTTGCAACGCCAGCAGAGAGATTTAACGAATGTGTTGCGTTGACCGGTTGAGGTCGCACGTGTTCCTTGAGTATTATTCAGAGGAACAAGAAAAATGGGTCATGATGGATCCGATGGTAAACGCGATCCCGCGCTCATCCGGTCGAGATTTAAGCGTATTGGAAATGTTAGTGGAAAAGGATTCTCGACGTCGAATGAATGATCGCTGGTGGAAATTAGGAGAATACAAGGATCAATTCGGATCACAGGTCTACAGGTCTGATCGTGTCGTATTCTTCCACAATGCCGGGCCCTGGAAAAAGACTTATTATTTTACCCCCGACAAAAATATTCGTTCCACTATTAAAGGGAAAATAGCGGCTGGTGTGAATAGCCCCTAGATTCATAGACACCTTTTTCCCTAAATTTGAGGCAAAGGGGCCGACATGAGCAAAGTAAATTTCAGTGACGTCCAGGCGGCGGTGGGATCGATGGGCGACATTGCTTTGGGCTTGCGGTCGGGATTGGTTGGCGAATGTTCGGGAACCGCATCCACAAGCCCGCGCCGACAAAACCACCGGTAAGCCAGGTTGAGCTCAACCTCATGACACAGCCGTCGTTCCGAGCGGATCATCAGTTCCGGGTCAATCGAGGGACGCCCCGTGTGGCTATAAAATGGTGAGCGTTCGGTGCGCAGCCAGTTCAGGTCAAGGACGGCGTCAAGCCGACGCAACAGAGGATCGCCGGGAACCCGGTCATCAAGGTTGAACTCATAAAACAGACGATCCTGTTGCCCAACCTGTTCGCCTAACATCGCCATTCCCGCGTTTAATCTCGACAGTTTCAGGGAATCACGATCATCGATGGGGTGCAATGAAGTTTTTCAACAGCCTCAGCCCGAAGCGGACATCGGGCGTATTCAGTTTTTATTTTTTAGGGAGAAAAGTGAGGTCAGCTTTTTTGCCATTTTTTGCGCAAAGCTCCCTGATTATTTGGGGCGACAATTTGCGGGGAAAATGACCGTTGATGATGACCGAACCTCTGTTGACCAGCCCCCATACCACATCAAAACAGGCGTTCAGAGGTACACCGATTGCGGTTATTGTCGTTTTACCCGCCGTCCGCCCGACATGGAGCGCCCCGCCGAATATATGAGTTTCAGGTGTATTTCCGCCGGCGGCATCTTTCATTTGTCGAATTAAGATGGTTGTCTGATTTTCTTTAGGAGGACGAAAATGGCTGTCGGTAAAGATAATTGTTATCAGCCCAACCACGGCCGCGCTGAGGCCTAACGCTGCATACAAATATAGCTGTTTCGATTTTTTCGCCTTGCGAGACGGTAATTTAATGTCCGGCGGGCGATCCGATATGCGCCGATTTTTGCCGGTAATTTGGGGTTCGCCGCCGGGAGCATGATCGCTCTTATTTTCTTCGAATTTGGCGGCGATATTTATTTTTTGATCTTTTATTTGTCGCAAAAGACCAGTCACGGCATCGCTGATTTCGGGAAGGTTACTTGGCGGTAAATCATTCGGGATTAATTCAGAAATTTCTCTGATAAATCGTTCAATCTCAGGCGGATCATCCTTACGCGTATAAAGTTTCTCAATAATCAAAATCGCACATTCGCGAAGTGCCGTTGGCGAGGACGCTTGCGCGATCAAAGACAAAAGACCGTTCTCAGGGTCTTCAAAAACAACCTCCCAGTCCACCGTTCCACCGGCAGTCTTAGGCCAAGCATGATCCGCATCGGGACTCTTATTCATATGCAGACTTTAGCATATATCCTGGAATTATTGATCCCTTTTGTCGGTGCACCCCGCGAAAGCGGACATGCGCCTGACCCGGAACCTCACCTTTCGTAGGCGAGGTTCGCCGCCAGCCAGCTTTCAGCCTGCGCAATGGGGATGCCTCGGCGGCGGGCGTAATCGCTAACTTGATCCTTGCCGACGCGCCCGACGCCGAAATAACGAGACCCCGGATGCGCGAAGTAAAATCCAGCCACCGAAGCCGCCGGCAACATGGCAAAATTCTCGGTCAGTTGCATGCGCGCGTTTCCATGAGCATCCAGAAGTTCAAAAATCATCGGCTTCAAGCTGTGATCGGGGCAAGCGGGATAGCCGGGCGCCGGGCGAATTCCGGCGTATTTTTCTTTGATGATGTCGTCGTTGGAGAGGGATTCCGATGGCGCGTAGGCCCATAATTCACGGCGCACCATTTCATGCAGCTTCTCGGCAAAGGCTTCGGCAAGCCTGTCGGCAAGCGCTTGCAGCAATATATCGTCATAGTCGTTTTTATGGGCGAGGAAGCCCGCCCGTTTGATTTCAATCCCGTGTCCGGTGGTAACGGCAAAGAGGCCGATATGATCGGCTACGCCCGAACCTTTGGGTGCGATAAAATCTGCGAGGCAGAGGTTCGATCTACCCTTAGTTTTTTCCATTTGCTGGCGCAAAAACGGCAAGGTCATAAGGATTTCCGCGCGGCTTTCATCGGTATAGATTTCAACGTCGTCGCCATCTGAATTGGCAGCGAAAAAACCGACTACGGCGTCCCCGAGCAGCCATATTTCCGCCACCACACGGCCGAGCATGGCCACGGCGTCATCAAATAGCCCGCGCGCCGCTTCGCCTTGTTTTGCGTCATCTAAAATGGATGGATAGGTGCCGGTCAGCTCCCAGGTACGGAAAAACGGTGTCCAATCGATCCTCGGTACCAGGTCGGCCAAATCGAAATCGCGCAGCGCGCGGATTCCTATAAACGGCGGCGGCGGCGGTGCTTCGCCCCAATCCAAAGCCGGCGCCAATTGGCGCGCTCTTTCCAAGGGATGCAGGCGTCCTTCTGTCCGGCGCTCGTGAAAGCGGGTGCGGATTTCGTCGTATTCGTTTGCCACTTCGGCGATATAGCCGGCAGGGTCTTTCGAGCCCAGCAAGCTTTGCGCGACGCCGACGGCGCGGGATGCGTCGGTCACATAGACCACCGGACCGCCGCTATAGGCCGGTGCGATTTTGACCGCCGTGTGCATTTTCGACGTGGTTGCGCCGCCGATAAGCACTGGGACGTCGAAGCCGGCGCGCTCCAACTCCGCCACAACCACCACCATTTCTTCCAGCGACGGAGTAATGAGCCCCGATAGCCCGATGGCGTCCACCTTTTCGGCGCGCGCCGCTTCAAGAATTTTCTCATAGGGCACCATGACGCCAAGATCGATGATTTCGTAATTGTTGCATTGCAAAATCACGCTGACGATATTTTTGCCGATGTCGTGCACATCACCCTTGACGGTCGCCAGAAGAATTTTGCCTTTGGCATTTGCCGCGCCCGAAGTA
>JABMOP010000359.1 GCA_013204125.1 Rhodospirillales bacterium
AAAAATTGTTAACCTCGGATTTCTGCGGCTTATCATCGTAATGATCGTTGAGGGGCTCAATAACGTCGTAATGATAAATGTTGCTCTCGAATTTCAGGTGGTTGAGCGTGCCGCCGCCAATTTCGAGAATTCTGGCCTGTTTATCCATGGTCGCCGATTTTGCAGCCGAGACGATACGGCGATGCATCCAGCTTTCCAACAGGTTGGATAATTTTGACAAAGCGGTCGTTCTTTCCCGGTTCGCTTTAAGTATTGATAGATGCACAGTCGCCATTTCCGGTGAAAGTTGCGGGCGTTCCTTTGGAAATTTATTAAGAAGAGCCTCAATGTCGGCGGCGGGTGCGTTTAGCATAGGCATCGTGCGGCCCCCTTAATGCCTGAAGTGGCGCATGCCGGTGAACACCATGGCCAAGCCTTTTTCATCGGCAGCCGCAATCACCTCGTCGTCGCGGATCGACCCGCCCGGTTGGATCACCGCCGTCACGCCGGCTTCCGCTGCCGCTAAAAGGCCATCGGCAAAGGGGAAGAAGGCATCCGATGCAACGACCGAGCCGATGGCCCGGCTTTGCTTCTCACCGGCCGCGACCGATGCCTCCTCGGCTTTCCAAGATGCAATACGCGATGAATTGACCCGGCTCATTTGCCCGGCGCCGATGCCGATGGTGGCGCCGCCTTTGGCATAAATTATGGCGTTGGATTTGACGTGTTTGCAGACCGTAAAGGCGAATTTGAGATCTGCCAATTCATGCTGGGTGGGTTGGCGTTTAGTGACGACTTTCAATTCATCGCCAAAAATTGCTGCGTCGCGCCCCTGCAATAAAAACCCGCCGGCCAATGTGCGCACGGTCATTTCGGTGGTGGCTGGGTCGGGAAGGCCGCCGGCTTCCAGAACCCGCAAATTCTTTTTCCCAGCTAGGATGGCCCGCGCCTCGGCTGAAATTTCCGGCGCGATGACCACCTCGGCAAACAATTTTGCTATTTCTTCTGCTGTTTCCGCATCCAGCGTCCGATTGACCGAAACGATGCCGCCAAAGGCGCTTTCGGTGTCGCAGGCGAGCGCGCGATGGTAGGCGTCCACCATATTATCGGCAACGGCAACGCCGCATGGATTTGCGTGCTTGATGATCGCGCATGCAATGCCATCGAATTCGGCCACCAGCTCATAGGCGGCATCGGTATCGTTGAGATTGTTGTAGCTTAATTCTTTGCCTTGAATTTGGCGCGCCGATACGACGCCGGGGCGCCCGCTGCCGTTGGCATAAACCGCCGCCGTTTGGTGGGGGTTCTCGCCATAGCGTAACTTTTGTTTCAATTCACCCGAGAACAGGGCGCGATCAGGAAATTCTTCGTTCATAACATCGGCGAACCAATTGCCGATAGCTGCATCATAAGCGCCGGTGCGCCGATACGCCTTGGCCGCCAAGCTTTTGCGAAATTCGGGCGTCGTCCGCCCGGCGTTTGCATTCATTTCCGATATCAGGCGTTGGTAATCGTCCGGGTTGGTAATGACCGTGACCGATACGTGGTTTTTGGATGCCGCCCGGATCATCGCCGGGCCGCCAATATCTATATTTTCAATGCAGGTTTCTTCATCGGCACCAGAGGCCACTGTTTCTTCGAACGGATAAAGATTGACGATCAGGAGATCGATTTCACCGATATCATGAGATTTCATCGCTTGCCGATCCCCGTCATGATCGCGCCGGGCCAGCAAACCGCCGTGTATTTTGGGGTGTAGGGTTTTGACCCGACCGTCCATAATTTCAGGAAAACCGGTGTGTTCAGACACTTCTTTGACCGCAACGCCGGCATCCTTAAGTGCCTTGGCCGAACCACCGGTCGATAACACCTCGACCCCATGGTTGGTAAGATACGTCCCCACTTCGATCAGCCCGGATTTGTCGGAAACAGAAATAAGGGCGCGCCGGATAGGCTCGGTCATTTATGGAAACTCCTTAGGAAAGATCAGCAGAAAACAGTACCGCCATATAGCAAATCGCTAGTTTCCGGGCCAGCCGGAATTTCGCAAGCCCATGCTTATTTTGCCACTGCCGGCCTGGTAGCGGCAGATTCTCCCGGCGGCGCGTATTCGGGCACCATTTCCTTTATGACCGCGAGGGCGCCGCCTAAATCTGATTTTTTACAAGCTTCGTTAAGGGCTTCGATGTTTTTGATTGCGGTTTGAAGATCGCTGATACGCGGCGATGCTTGGAAAATCCCCTCTTGAGCCGTCGGCTCCAATTTTTCTCCGCTATGTAATAGCTCTTCGAATAATTTTTCCCCCGGCCGCGGTCCGATAAATTCGATTTTTATGTCTTCGTCAGGGGTAAAACCGGCGAGCCGTATCATTTGCTTTGCCAGATCCAAGATTCGAACCGGTTCTCCCATATCGAGGACCAGTATCTTGCCGGTTTTTTCTTCATCGATTGTGCCGAGCGCGGACGCTTGCAACACTAATTCCACAGATTCGCGAATGGTCATGAAATAGCGCACCATATCCGGATGCGTGACCGTAATGGGCCCGCCTTCGCGCAGTTGATCGCGGAATAATTCGACCACCGATCCGGTTGAGCCAAGGACATTACCGAAGCGAACGGTAACAAAGCGAATTTTGTTGCCATCTGAGCTATTCTTATCGAGCGCTTGGCAATATATTTCTGCAATGCGTTTTGCGACCCCCATAATGCTGGTTGGATTAACAGCCTTGTCCGTCGAAATTTGAACAAAGGTAGAAACACCTTCTTTTCGCGCCGCGTTGGCCATATTGACCGTGCCCTGGACGTTCGTCGCCAATCCTTCAAATACATTGGCTTCCACCAACGGCACATGTTTCAGCGCGGCGGCATGAAATACCAAATTGGGTTTTTCAGAAGATAGAATGTTTTCGACGCGGCCTTGGTTACGCACATCACCGATCAAGGCCGATCTTGATAACTCCGGATAATCTTTCCCGAGTTCGCGGTCGATCGTAAACAAATTGTATTCAGAACTGTCGACCAAAGACATATGCGCCGGCCCTAATGCAGCAATTTGGCGGACAAGTTCGCTTCCGATGCTGCCGCCGGCGCCGGTGACCAAAACCCTGCGGCCATCGATGAGGGATTTCAGCTTGGTTCGGTCCATAGGTTTTTGAGGTCTGCCGAGTAAGTCTTCGACCTCAATTGGTTTAACGGTGATGCCATCTTCGAGATTACTTCGGAAATCGGAAAGGGATGGCAGCCGGGCAAGGCTCATGCCCAGAGATTCTGCTGTGTCCAAAAGACTACTCACACTGCTTCCCGGCATGTGTTCCGATGAAACCACAATTCGTTGTGGACCGTCGCCGCGCCGGGAAAGGGTTTCAATCACTTCCGGCACCTGATCGATCGTGCCTAGAATTTCAACGCCGTGAATATCACGCCCAACGCGCCCTTCTGTTTCTGAGACAATCCCCACAATTCGATAATTGGAGGTGCCGCGCGCCACGTCGCGAATGAACAATTCCGCGTTATCGCCGTCGCCGACCAATAAGATTGGCACGCGAAGATGCGCATCGCGGTCAAGTTTGAAATCAAGGCGCCGATCTTTGAACAAACGGTATAGAAATCTTGGACCGCCAAGCAGGGCTATCAGCACGAACCAGTTTATTATGGGCAGCGAACGCGGCAGGTCATCAAGGCGCGTGACGGTGAACAAAAGAACTGTAAAAACCAGGACCACAAGGCTCGCCGATTTTGCGATGTTGAACAGATCGTTGAGCGAGGCATAGCGCCAAATTCCCCGGTACATGCGCATCGCGCGGAAAACTACGGCGGAAACAACGATAAATACCGCCAGCGCCAATACCAACTGGTCTTGCGGATAAAAGGCTATGCCATCGCCGAGGCGCAAGAACAGCGATAGCACAAACGAAATCGCCGCCATGGCGATGTCATGCAAAAACGCTAAATTGGGCCGACTGAACAGTGTCCGCATTTTGAATTTCAGGCTTTGGTCATTATAAAAATGGATGCGCCGAACATAGCCAGTTTAGCCAACTCCCGCCAGCTAATCACGACCCAAACATCAATTGAAATTGCGGCTATTCAGAAACCAATCGGCGGTTTCAGCCAGGCCTTCATCAACGCTTTGACGCGGTCGCCATCCAAAAGTGGCGGCAAATTTGGCGCTATCGACGCTCAAAGACCCAGTTAGCCGTTTTATGGCTTCGCGCCGGCCAATCAGAGCGCCGGCCGCCTCCAAAAGCGGGATGGGAAGTTGATACAAGCGCGCTTTGCGGCCCAAGGCGTGTGCGGTCCGGCGGATAAGGTCCGGCGTTGAAAGATCCTCGCCATCGCTCAGTAAGTAGGCGCCATTTGCGGCGGCCGGATGGGCCGCAGCGGTGGCGATCGCAGACGCCAAATTGCCCACAGATAAGAGGCTGCGTGTATTATTTATGGATGCCAGAGGCAGCGGAAAGCCGCGCGCGCATATCTTCAAAAGGCTTAGGAAATTTCCCCGTACGTGCGGGCCGTAGGCGAGCGGCGGGCGCAGAATTATGGCTTCCATCCCGGCTCTTACCGATATGTCGGTCAAAGCCTGCTCAGCGTCCCACTTGGAAATTGCGTAGGCATCAGAAGGCATCGCGCTATCCGTTTCTTTAAACGGCGCGCCGGCGGTCTCTTCGCCCATAACCTTGACTGTAGATAGGAAAATGAAGCGCCGCACACCTGCGCGCGCGGCAGTTTCCGCCAATCGCCTTGTGCCATCGGTGTTGGTCGCCCGAAATAGCGCAAGGGATTGATTAGAGGTTTCTTTCATTACATGAACCCTGGCCGCCAGATGCACGACGATTTCTGCGCCGGAAATAGCGGTTGACCAATCCGTATCCGGACCCATTTCGCCAATCTGGTAAAGGGGGACATCACTCGGCCCCTGCCCAAGATTGGGCCGGCGCGTCGTGCCCGACAATAAATGTCCAGCTTTGCGTAATTCGGCGGCAAGCGCTCTGCCGACAAACCCCGTAGCTCCGGTTATCAAGATACGGCTCATGAACTGATCGCTTTTTCAAAGCTGGCCATCATTTCCTGCGCTTGAGTCTCGCGTGAATGGCTTGGCGCTGCGGCCAGGGAGGCGGCGCTTAAGGACGAAAGCTTTTCAGGATCATCACAAAGCGCCTTGGCGGCATCGGCGAGCGCGCCCGGATTTTCCGGCTGAACCCAAACCCCGGCGCCATGCCCATCCAGAATTTCCTTTGCTTCGCCGTCCGGCAGGCTGAGCAAAATCGGCAAGCCCATGGCCATAGCTTCGAACATTTTTGATGGGATCACTTCGGCGAAGGCCGGCAGGTTCCTTAAATGCACCAACGCGACATTGCAAAGGCTCCACACCCTGGGCATTGCTTCTTTCGGTTGCGGGGGCATAAAAACAACATTGGTGAGCCCGCGCATTTTGGCATCGCTCACCAGTCTTTCCCGTTCCGCGCCGGCGCCGACCAACAAGAAGCGAATATCTTCTCTACCGCTGATTTGCTCCGCCGCGTCTAAAACATTGATAAGCCCGTGGGCCATGCCGTGGGTTCCGACATATCCGATTACGAATTTATCGCCGAGCCCCCATTCGCCGGCCAAGGCGGCGTCCGGCGGGCTGGGCGCGTAGCGCGGTAGATCGACGCCGTTAAGCACCACGTCTATTCTGTCCGCGGAAATCCCGCGCGCGATCAAGTTGGTTTTAAAGGCTTGGGTTAGGACCGCCACGCGCGCTGCGTGGCGATAGAGAAACAGTTCCATCTTTTCCATCATGCGCAGAAGAAACCCCTGCTTCATGGCGCCGACGGCTGAAATTGATGCCGGCCAAAGATCCCCCAATTCAAATACGAAGGGCAGGCGGCGAAGGCCGCTGACCGACCATGCGGCGACAGCTGCGAAAAACTGGGGCGAAGTTGCGGCCACCACATCGGGCCGCTTTTGAAACAGCCCGGCGACAGTGGCGGTCAGGAAAAAACTCAAAAAATCCAAGCCGCGCCGGATAACACCTTGATTGGCGGAGATAAAGGTTTTAACGCGAACCACATGGATGCCGGACATTTCTTCGGTCTGGCACCAACGATTTTTATAGCCATTCATCAGCTTACCGCCGGGAAAATTGGGGGCCGAGGTGATGACTGTCACCTGGTGGCCGTCGCGCACCCAATAGACAGCGCGCTCGAAAACCCGCGTCGCCGCTGCATTGGTTTCGGGCGGAAAATTTTCGCTGAGAAAGAGGATTTTCATATGTCAGCCGGCCTACGTTTCAAAGCTAGCAAGGTAACAAACGTAGTAAATGCGCCGAGAACAATTCCAACCCATGGCGATAAAAGCGATACCAGCGCAAATACGATCAGACCAAAATTACAATAGCCGATAATTCTGGAAACCTCGGCATGACTTCGCCCTTGGATGACCGCCAACTGATAAAAATGTTCCCGGTGGGCCTGCCAAATTTTTTCCCGCCTGACGGCCCGTCGCGCCAATGTCAGCCCCGAATCTGCGAGATAATACATCGGTAAAATAAGTGCCGCTGCCCATTCATCATTTGCCGCCAATACTAAAAGCAGCCAGCCGAGCAGGAAGCCCAACGGCACGCTGCCTACATCGCCCAGAAATATTCGGGCTGGATGCCAGTTCCACCACAAAAACCCCAAACCAGCGCCGGCAATCGCCGCGGCCTGAATTGCAATCCCGCCGCCGGACCCGGCAATCAACGATACGAGCGCAATTCCGATACCGATGCCGAGGGCTTCGATCCCCGAAACGCCATCAATTCCATCCATGAAATTGAATATATTGGTGAAATAAACCCACAAGATCATTGCCGCCAATCGGTCGAGCCAAATCGGCGCCAAGTTTTGAAATACCGCTCCGTGCGGTAATGCGAATACAACGACCAAGGCGGCGACAGCCAATTGAACCGCCAAGCGCAAAAGCGGCGGTAGTCCCCGAATATCGTCGATCCAGGATAGGAC
>JABMOP010000360.1 GCA_013204125.1 Rhodospirillales bacterium
AAGTCGTGCTATTACCGCACCTATTGCGTTGGCGCGGAACCGACCCAGGAACAGAAAGACTACTACGCCAAGGCGCTGGAATGGCTGCAAGCCTCCATCGACGCGGTGAAAGTCGGCGCCACCACCCGCGACATTGCGGAAAAATGGCCGTCGGCAAAAGAAGCCTGGGGCTATGAAGAAGAAGATCAGGCAGCCGCCAATCTTTGGGGCCACGGTCTTGGGCTTGCCCAGTATGACCCGCCCGTGATTTCGCGCATTTGGTCCCTCGACCATCCGATCGAAATTCAAGAAGGCATGGTCTTCGCGCTTGAAACCCAACACGGCAAGCCCCTGGAATGGGGTGTGCGCATCGAAGAAATGGTCATCGTTCACAAAGACGAAACCGAACTGATCACCCATTTCCCGATCGATCGCATTATGCCGGTGAAGGTTATTTAAACCGGTTGGATTTTTAAGATACGGGGGCATGAGCACGGGTTCATGTCTCCGATTTTAAGCCACCACAGAGGGCACAGAGGAATTAATGGGCGCTTTGCGCCGTAAAGTTACCTTTCTGTATTACTCTGTGATCCTTGTGACCTCTGTGGTTTAAAAAAATACCAAATTGATTGGATAATCGAGCCCATGAGTGAACTCGTAGTCCCTCTTAATTCTGCCGATGCGACCAATGCGGATATGTTTGGTCCGAAAGCCGCCAATCAGGCGGCGCTCGGCCAGGCCGGTTTGCCGATCCCGGATGGATTCTGCCTAAGCTCGGACGCCTACCGGATGCAAATGAAAGCCTACGGCCTGGACAAAACCATGGCCAAACTACCAACGGCGGATGTGCAGGACGCGCGCTTGCTTGCCAATGATATCCGGATCGGATTTTTCGACAATCCGATCCGGCCCGAAATCCTCGATCCGCTTTTAAAAGCCTATCACAGCCTCGCCGAACGCACCGGCGCACCGATTGTTGTGCGCTCCTCGGCGCTGGTCGAAGACCGCGAAGGGTCAAGCTTTGCCGGCCAGTTTGAAAGCTTCCTAGGCCTCGCCAACGAAGAAGAATTCGTGATCGCGGTGCGCGCGTGCTGGGCGGCGCTTTGGTCGGTACGGGCGCTGCGCTATATGGGCGGCCAGGAAATTGATCCGTCGAGCACGGCGATGGCGCTTCTTATCCAGCCCCTGATCGAAGCGGTTGCATCGGGCGGCGGCCTCAGCCAGACCGGCGATGGCGGCATGATCCTCAGCGCCACTTGGGGGCTCGGCGAAGCCATTGCCCAGGGCGAAGTGGTGCCCGACCGCTACGAGTTGGACGCGGACGCGAAAATTCAACACATCGACGCCGGGCGCAAGACCCATAAAATGGGCTGCCACCTGCACGGCGCAGAACACCATACGGCGGTGGTCGCCAAAGAAAAGGTCGATGAGCCGTGTTTGAACAACGATCAGATCGTCGAACTGGCGGGGTATTTGAAACAAGCGGAAGCGATGATCGGCATGGCGGCGGAAATCGAATGGGCGCGGGATGCGGCGGGCTTCAAAATGCTTCAAGTGCGCCCCTTGCACATGGAAAAATCCGTAATCCCCGACGAAATCTGGGCGCGCCATCCGGGCATCAAAGGCCATCCCGCCGGCATCGGCTGGGGATCGGGCAAAGCCTGCGTCATAACCTGCGAATGCGAATTGGCCAGGGTCGGGCCGGGCGATATCTTGGTCACCCATGTCGCCGGGCCGACTTTAAGCCAGATTTTGCCGATGGTATCGGGGGTCGTCGCCGAATTGGGCGGCTCGACCTCGCATCTGGCCTCCTTGGCGCGCGAACGCGGCATCCCGATGGTCCTCGGCGTCCTCGACGCCACCAAGCGCATCCCCGACGGCAGCCAAGTCGCCGTCGATGGCGTCGCCGGCATTGTTAGATGGATTGAAGGCTAAGCCTTAGCCGGTTTCAACCCAATCGCCCGGGTGAACACCTGCATGCCGTAGTGAAAGGCGATGAAGCCGCCGAGTTCCATGATCTCGGCTTCTGAATAATGCACCTTGCCTTCGTCGTAGAATGCTTTGCTCACCTTCTTAGGGTCGGTGTACATCAGCCGTGCGTAGGAAAGCGCCCATTTTTCCGCTGGGCTGAAGCGATCGTCCTTTTCGAAATCGCCGGACCCGGCTTCGATCCGATCTTCGGTCAGCCCTTCTTGGGCCGCTTGTTTGGAGCGCAAGCTGCCGAAATAGGGGTCTTTGGCCTGGCGCGCCAATTGAACGCGGATGATTTCTTTTAGTTTGTGATCGACATTGCCGCCCGAGTGGCTACGCACCAGCGCATCGAACAAGGCTTCCGTATAGCCCGGCACGTGGCCCAAAAGGCGGATGAAGTTTTCATCGACGCCGCCCAATTCTTTGGCGCGGGCGCGCATTTTATCGAATTTATCGCCCTCCGGTGCGCCTTCGGGGAGAAGATTTACATGCGTCATCTAAGTCTCCTATTCCGCCGCTTCGTCCGAAGATGTGGCCCGCTGCATCGGCCCCTTCAAATGAGATGTTGGCTGAGCGCCATAGATGCGGCGGGATTCTTCTTGGGTAACAAGCCGCCCATCGGGGGTAAACATCGGATAGAAATCGAGCGATCCAAAGAATGTGTGATAGCCGATATTGAAGCCGATATAGGCGCCGAGCTCGATAATTTCGGCTGCCGAATAATGCTCGCCCAACTGCTCATAGATTTCGGCGTCGATCTTGTCCGGCGCGCTTGCCATCCGATCGGCATAGCGCAAAGCAACCCGATCGGCCGCGCTGATTTTATCGCTGGTCTCGTAGTTATCGATACCGTCGTCGATCATTTCTTCCGTCAAACCCTGCTGCTTCGCCGAAGCAGACCGGACATTGCCTCAATAATTACAATCGGCCAGGCGCGAAAGTTGGACGCGGATAATCTCTTTTAATTTATGATCGACGGCGCCGGTCGAAAACACCGTGCCCCAGCCGATATACATGGCTTTCGACAATTCCGGATTGTGGCCCATCATGGCGTGAAAGGCCGGGTCCGGCGCCCTATGTTTGAGGGCCTTTTTGACGAAAGGCTTCAGCGGGCCTTCCTGCAACTCGTCGATATCCAGCATGGTTATATTTGGCATTTTTCAATTCCTTTGATCTGGGCGGGGTACACTATGAACGCCGCACCGGCGGGTTTAATCCATCCATTATCCCTATCATCGCCTAAGGTGGATATGTCCTTCAAGTCCCTTAAGCCACCATCTGGTAACTATGGCGCGACCGTTGGGCCTAATAGCGGCGGTAGATTTTACGACTGCCGTCGGACTTGAAAATCAGAACGTCGAATTTTTCCCGGTCTGCGCCTTCCATTCCCGGCGATCCACCCGGCATGCCGGGGACGGCGAGGCCACGGACGGCTGGTTTTTCGCTCAGCAGGCGCTTAACGCTGTCGGCGGGAACGTGTCCTTCGATTGCGTAGCCCGAAACGAAGGCCGTATGGCAGGATTCCAAGTCGTCATCGACGCCGGCCATGCGTTTGATGGCATCCAGATCTTCGACATTCTTGGCTTTCACCGTGAACCCGTTGCGCCGCATATGGGCGATCCAGCCGCTGCAGCAGCCGCAGGTGGGGGACTTATAGACCTCGATATCCGCCGCTTTGGAAGATGTCGACGACATCCACGCCCAGCCCCCGCCACCGGCGGCCAGCAGAAGCACTCCGGCAACGGCCCAGCCGGTCAATTCTTTCTTTGTTTCACTGCGATGCTGAGTTCTTTTCTTCCGCCTGCTCATGATCCCTGCGTTCAATCTGGTTGTGAATTATGAGCGGAGCATAGGGCATTCTCCAATTAAGGTCGTTGATACCCGTCAAGGTTAGGGAGTTCCACAAAAAAACCCGGCAGCCGAGGCCACCGGGTTTCTTCTAAAATTGTAAGTCGCATTTTAGTCGGCGAGGATTTCTTCGGCTAATTTTTTGAATTCGTCGTCTTTCATCAGGCGCTTGTGGACCAAGCCCCAATCCTTGACGGCCATGAGAACTTCCATCGCTTGTTCGTCGGTGTATTTGATCTGATGGTTGTCCAGATGATGTTTGACGTTATCGACGCCGCTGCCTTTGCCGATCACGGCAACCGGATTTTCCTGGCCGACCATGGTCGGGCGGAACGGCACGACGGTGGTCAAATCTTCGCCGAGCCCGCAATTCAGGAGCCAGGTTGCGATGATGCCGCTTTCGATCTTGAACAGATCGTCGCCGACGATCGGCCGGTTTTTGGGAATGTCGATACCGGCTATTTTGGCAACCATATCGGCCAGCGGTTTTAGCTGTTCCGTCTTGATGCCCACATCGATGTCATAAAGGGTCAAAAGCGCCATCACGGTTTCTTCCATCGGCACGTTGCCGGCGCGCTCGCCGAGGCCGAGGACCGTGGACTGGATAACCTCGACGCCTTCGGAAAGGGCGACGATGGTGTTGGCGATACCGAGGCCGAAATCCATGTGGAAATGGGCTTCCAGCGGCACATTGGGGAAGCGGGATTTCACCGCGCGCACGAAATAGGTCATGGCGTGGATTGACGTCACGCCCATGGTATCGACCAAGGCGAGGCCGTCCATATGGCCCTCATTGCCGACCCGCTCGATCAGGTCGATCACCCATTTCAATTCGGAACGGGTGAAATCGATCGGGAAGAAGACAACTTCGAGGCCATTATCGTGGGCGTATTTGGTGGCTTCGATGGAAAGATCGATGGCGCGCTCTAACTCCCAGCGGTAGCCCTTTTCGATCAAATGCTGGCTCGCCGGCACTTCCATGATGACGCCTTTGACACCGGCATCGACGGCGCGTTTAACGTCTTCGACCATGCAGCGGGCGAAGGAATAAATTTTGGGGCCGAAATTGCGTTTTGCCAGTTCCTGCACAACCCGCGCATCGTCTCTGGAGACAACCGGCATGCCCGCTTCGATGCGGTGAACGCCGATTTCGGCGAGACCTTCGGCGATCCGAATTTTGTCGTCATAATCGAAAGCAATACCGGCTTGTTGTTCGCCGTCGCGTAAAGTCACGTCATGTATTTGAATTTTTTCCGGGAATTTCCAATCCTTGGTCACTTCGGGGGCGAAGTTCCAGGGGCTGGTATGCCAATTTTTGTTGATCCAGGGTTTGTCGCTCATACTTTCATTCCTCCTAAATGGCCCGCAGCAGGGAAGGCGGCGGCACCATAGGTAACGGTTTCGGACCTGTCAACGCGGCGCCGACCGCCTCTTAGGCACTGATTGGTAAGCGCTCTCTTCGGCGCGCTAGACGGCCGTATAGCCGCCGTCGATCAAGAGGTCCGTTCCGGTCACGAACGACGCCTCGTCGCTGGCCAGGAACACCGCGCCCGCCGCCATTTCTTGTGGCGAGCCAAGCCGGCCGAACAAGGTCGCCGCATGGGCATGGGCCTCTTCGGCGCTCGGCCACTGGCTAAAAAAGCGGTCATCGGCGGTCGGTCCCGGTGATAAGGTGTTGGCGCGGATGTTTTGTTCGGCGTGATCGACCGCCAGCGCCTTGGCGAGGCTGAGAAGTGCGCCTTTTTGCGAGGCGTACCAGGCGCGGCCCGGTTTCGGCGCCCGCGCCAATTGGGACGCGATCAGAATAATCGAGCCGCTGCCGCTTATCGCCATGACCGGGATGGCATGTTTCAGCATTAAAAAAACACCGGTCAGATTAACGTCGATCGAGCGCCGCCAGTCTTTTAACGACAATTCGGTCACCGGCAGGTAGGGGACGTCGAGATGCGCGCTGGTAACCAAGGTGGTCAGCGCGCCAAATTCTTTTTCCGCCGCCGCCGCCAATTGCCGCGCATGAGCTTCCTCCGCCGCGTTTCCAACAACCGCAATGGCGCTGGCGCCCGCATCTTTAAGCGCGGCGACGGTTGTGACGAGCGCGCGTTCGTTGATGTCGGCGCAGACGAGGTTCGCGCCCTCGGCGGCAAAGGCTTGGCAAATGGCGGCGCCGATGCCGCCGGCGGCGCCGGTCACGATGGCGGTCTTATTTTCAAGGCGCATTACTTTCCCTCCTTATATTCGGGTCGCGGATGCCGCTTCGCGCGCTTTGCAAGGCACCCACCCATACCCCATTCTGACATCCTTAGGGGCAAATAAGGAGTGTCTAAAATGACCCCGGATACCGACACGGGCGGGTTTCTAACCGTCACCGATGACCCGGGCCGGAGCGGCCCCTCCGCCGAGGCGGAAAGCGGGGCCGCGGCGGCCCAGCTCATCGGGCGGCGATATCGTTGAAT
>JABMOP010000361.1 GCA_013204125.1 Rhodospirillales bacterium
CCAATATTGAAAATGGAATTGGGCGCGCAGGTTGGCGCGGCTCGGACGATGGCGCCCGGCCCGGCAGCGGCGATGGGACCGATCTGCCAAGTTGGGATTTAGGCGATCTCTATAACGGGCCAGACGATCCGGCTCTTGATCGGGATTTGGGCGAGGCCTCGCAAAAGGCGATAAAATTTGCCGAAGACTACAGCGGTAAACTGGCGGGGTTGGGCGGGCCGGATTTCGCCCAAGCGATCAAACAGTTTGAAGCCGTCGATGAAACCTTGTCCCGGGCCTTAAGCTATGGCCAGCTTTTGTTCGCCGCCAATACGGAAGACGCCGAAACGGCCGCGTTTTACCAAAACCTGTCGGAACGGGCGACGCAAATATCGTCCGGCTTGTTATTTTTTGAATTGGAAATCAACCGCATCGACGACGACATGATGGACGGCTGGTTAAAGAACGCGGAGGTTTTGCGCTATAAACCCTGGCTTGATGCAAACCGTGTGCTCAAACCCCATCAATTGAGCGACGAATTAGAAAAATTCGCACATGAAAAACGCGTCGCCGGGCGTGCCGCCTGGACCCGCCTATTTGATGAAACTATGGCCGGGCTGCGTTTCGATGTGGATGGCAAGCGGCTGACCTCTTCCGAAATCATGGACATGATGGTGGACCGCAAACCATCGCTACGCCGCAAAGCCGCAAAATCCTTTGGCGCCGGTTTGGGCGATAACATCCGTCTATTTTCGATGATTACCAATACCCTCGCCAAGGACAAAGGGATCGAAGATGACTGGCGCCATCATGCCAGCCCGATATCGTCGCGCAATCTTCAAAACCGGGTCGAAGACGAAGTCGTGGATGCGTTGATCGGCGCGGTCAAAGACGCCTATCCTCAAATTTCGCACCGGTATTACAAGCTGAAGGCCCGCTGGCTTGAACTTGACGTCATGGATTATTGGGATCGCAACGCCCCTTTGCCGGACGCCGATGATAGCCGCCTTCCGTGGCAGGCTGCGCAAAAAACGGTTCTGGATGCCTATGCGGCGTTCGATCCGAAATTGAGCGAAGTGGCCGGGCGTTTTTTCGATAATTCCTGGATCGACGCGAAGCCCCGCGCGGGCAAGGATTCGGGCGCTTTTTCCCACCCGACCGTGCCCTCGGCGCACCCCTATATTTTGATGAATTACCATGGCAAGACGCGGGACGTAATGACCTTGGCCCATGAATTAGGTCACGGCGTGCATCAGATTTTGGCTGCGCCGCAGGGGCATTTTCTTTCCAACACGCCGCTTACCTTGGCCGAAACCGCCTCGGTGTTCGGCGAAATGCTGACCTTTCGGGCGATGCTGGCTGCAGCGCCGGATGATCGCCGCCGCCGGGTGTTGCTGGCTTCCAAGGTCGAGGACATGCTCAACACCGTGGTTCGCCAAGTGGCGTTTTGCGATTTCGAAATCCGTGTCCATGGCGCGCGCCGCTCGGGCGAGGTCAGCGCCGAACGGCTTGGCGAAATTTGGCTGGACGTCCAGCGCGAAAGCTTAGGTCCGGCTTTTCGCTTTGATGAAGAATACAAAAATTATTGGGCCTATATCCCTCATTTCATTCATGCGCCGTTTTATGTCTACGCTTATGCCTTTGGCGATTGCCTGGTGAATTCGCTCTACGGCGTGTTCGAAGGCGGCCATGCGGATTTTCAAAGCAAATATTTAGATCTGCTGCGCGCCGGCGGCACTTTGCGCCATTCCGAGCTGCTGGCGCCATTTGGTCTTAATGCCGGTGATCCCAGTTTCTGGGCGAAAGGGCTGCACGTCATATCCGGCTTTGTTGACGATTTGGAGGCTGCGCTCGTTAACAAAGATAGTGGTGGATAATGAACGAGCGCCGCCAATTTGGCGGGCGGGCGCTGCGTTATGCCCGGGTTGGCCGCGCCGTTGGTGGATTGGCCGCTCGTTTGGCCGGCGAGCGCTATCTCGGCCTTAAAATCGACCGTTTGGACCATGCCGAAGATTTGAAAGACGCTTTGGGCGGGCTTAAAGGTCCGTTGATGAAGGTGGCGCAAATCCTGTCCACAATTCCGAACGCGTTGCCGCCGGAATACGCCGCACAATTGGCGGAGCTGCAATCAAACGCGCCGCCGATGGGGTGGAGCTTCGTCAAACGGCGGATGAGCGCCGAGCTTGGCGCCGATTGGCAAAACCTTTTTAGCGAATTCGGCCACGAAGCCGCCGCCGCCGCATCGCTGGGTCAGGTCCACCGGGCCAGCGACTTAGAAGGCCGCCAAATTGCCTGCAAATTGCAATATCCGGATATGGCGACGGTGGTCGAGGCGGATTTGAGGCAGCTGAAATTGGTATTTGCGATTTTCCGCCGCTACGACCAAGCCATCGATCCTGCCGAGGTGCACAAAGAACTGTCCGCCCGCCTGATGGAAGAACTGGACTACCGGCGCGAAGCCAAACACATACGGCTTTATGAAGGAATGTTGGAGGGCGAAGGCGGCGTCCATGTGCCCGAAGTGATCGACGCCTTGTGCGGCGACAGATTGCTGAGCATGAGTTGGATGGAAGGCATATCGCTGCTGCCCTACATCGATGCCCACGAAGCTGTCGAAGACCGCAACCGGGTTGCCCTTAATATGTTTCGCGCATGGTATGTGCCGTTCTATAGATGCGGCGTCATTCATGGCGACCCGCATCTCGGCAATTATACCCTGCGCGAAGACGGCAGTGTGAATTTGCTCGATTTCGGCTGTATCCGGGTGTTCAAGCCATCCTTCGTTCAGGGGGTGATCGATCTCTATCGGGCGCTCCGCGATGACGATGTCGATTTGGCGGTCCATGCCTATGAAATCTGGGGCTTTACCGGGTTGACCAAAGAAATAATCGATATCCTCAATTTGTGGGCGGAATTCGTCTATGCGCCTTTGATGGAAGACCGCATTCGCCCGATCCAGGACCAAAAAGGCGAATACGGCGCCGAAGTTGCCGGCAAAGTGCGCGCCGAATTAAATCGAATTGGCGGTGTGCGCCCGCCGCCGGAATTTGTGCTTATGGACCGCGCCGCCATTGGCCTCGGTTCGGTATTCACGCATTTGGGCGCTCGGATTAACTGGCACCGGGTGTTCCATGAACTGATCGACGATTTCGATGCCGCGGAGATGGCGGCGCGCCAAAAATCAGCCTTCAAAAAATTAGAGCTGGAGCCGGCTTATTAAGGGTCAGGCGCTTATCGGCCCAACTCGGTCAGGGTTATTATGGCAAGGATGCCGCTGAGGGTAATAATGCCAACCATGAACAGGAGAATAATATAGCGGTGAAAATTTGCCTCGCGCGTTGATTTGACCTGCCGGATGGCACGGAAAACGCTCGAATATTTTTCTTCGATTGCGGAAATTTTTCGGCCCTCGTTATGTTGCCATATTTGGAACAGGATCAGCAAGAAGACCGAAACCATGCCGGTGAAAATGAGGCCAAGGCGGAGCATCTTGAAATACAGCTCATCGGCGGGGACAAACTTTGCAAGCCAGACACCGGCCACATAGATAACCAAGGTCGAAGCAACGGATTTCCATTGGATGCCTTTGGCGTAAAGAATGGTCCGCGTGGCATCATCATAGATCAGGCCAAGCTCCCGATGGGTGGCGTCATCCAGGGTTGACGGCTGGATTTCCGGTTCCCGTTCGGCGTCTTGGTCTTCGCCTTCGCCTTTACCTTTGCCTTTGTCGTTATTTTTGCCATTTTCGTCGGCCATAATCTTAAACCCTTCACCCCAATCAAATGTTCAATATCCTTTATATTTGAATTTCCTTGGCAAAAGTCCAGCTTAACGCATAAAAACCCACTAAATTGAAGGAATTAGTCTGCATTTTGGGGCGCTTTCTAGGATATAATGGCGGCAATTGGTAGGTCATGAGGAAAGGACATCTGATGACAACTGAAACGCAGGTAAATCCGGCCCAGTTACGGGAACAGGTTAAGGATAAATACCGCGAAGTTGCGACCGAGCCGGACCGCGAATTTCATTTCCATACGGGCCGGCCCTTGGCCCGGCGCCTCGGCTACGACCAAAGCGTGGTCGACCAATTGCCGGACCCGGCGGTGGAAAGTTTCGCCGGTGTCGCCAACCCATTTTCGTTCAGTGAGTTAGCCAACGGCGAGCATGTGGTTGATGCGGGATCGGGCGCTGGTTTCGATAGCTTCATTGCCGCCGGGCAAGTGGGCAGCGAAGGCCACGTCATCGGTGTCGACATGACGCCGGAAATGTTGGCGAAATCCCGCGCCACGGCTTCGGCGATGGGATTATCGAACGTCGAATTTCTGGAAGGATTGTTGGAAGACATCCCGGTCGAAGACGGCTGGGCCGATGTTGTCATATCCAACGGCGTTTTCAATCTTTGCGTCGATAAGCAAGCAGTGTTTTCGGAAGTTTTTCGCGTGCTCAAGCCGGGCGGGCGGGCGCAATTCGCCGATATCGCCAATGGTCAGCCGGTGCCGGAAGGCGCGCTCAACAATATTGATCTGTGGACGGCCTGAATCGCCGGGGGCCTGCCGTGTGCAGGTTGGCAGAAAATGTTGGAAGACAGTGGCTTTGTAGATGTTGAGATCGGCCAAGCGGTCGATACCTTCGGCGACGCCTCGGGCGAGCCCAACGCGCGGCGGTTCGAGGTTTACGGCTATCCGTTCTTAGCCAGGAAGCGCTGATTAATCACCGGAGCGACACGGCGGAAAATTAAATCGAAATTCCCGTAATTGCCCCTTGGCAAATGGCGTCCAACGGGCCATTTTGGTGGTGTTCAGAATTTTCCGCTAAGAGGTGGGCATGAAAATCGGTGTTCCTAAGGAACGGCGCGATGGCGAATTTCGGATTGCCGTATCGCCAGATACGGTAAAAAAACTCGTCGTTCTCGGTTTCGAAGTTGCCGTTGAAAAAGGCGCCGGTGCGGGCGCATCGTTTTCGGACGCGGCGTTGCGGCAAGCCGGTGCAACGATCACCGAAAATGCGGCCGCCGCCGTCGGCGATGCCGATCTGGTCTTAAAAGTACGCGCCCCGATGTCCGCCGCGGAAGGCGACGACGAAATCGGCATGATGAAATCCGGCGCCATGGTGGTGGCCCAAATGTCGGCGCTTGGAAATGAAGATGGCATCAAAGCCATCGCCGCCGCCGGGCTGACCGGTTTCGCCATGGAAATGATGCCGCGCATTACCCGCGCCCAATCGATGGATGTGTTGTCATCGCAAAGCAATTTAGCGGGCTATAAAGCCGTGCTCGACGCCGCCGGTGAATTGGGCCGCGCCTTTCCAATGATGATGACGGCGGCGGGCACCATTGCGCCGGCCAAAGTGTTCATCATGGGCGTTGGCGTCGCCGGGCTTCAAGCGATCGCCACTGCCAAACGCCTCGGCGCCGTGGTCACCGCCACCGACGTCCGCCCGGCGACCAAAGAACAGGTTGAAAGCCTTGGCGGTAAGTTCCTGGTAGTTGATCCGGAAATGGAAAAAGATGCGCAGACCGAAGGCGGCTATGCCAAGGAAATGCCGCCCGAATATTTTGAAAAACAAAAACAAGTGGTCGCCGAACACATCAAAAAACAAGACGTGGTGATTACCACGGCGCTGATCCCCGGTCGCGCCGCGCCGGTGCTGGTCACCGAAGAAATGGTGAAATCGATGCGCGAAGGCGCGGTGCTTATCGATTTGGCAGTGGAAGCCGGCGGCAATTGCCCGCTTTCCGAATTGGGCAAGGTGGTGGTCAAGCACGGCGTTACCATCGTCGGCCATGCCAATGTTCCAAGCCGCATTGCCGAAGATGCCAGCTCGCTTTACGCCAAGAACGTGCTCAATTTTCTAACCCCGCTGGTCGACGCCGAGACCAAGGAAATGACCATCGACTGGGAAGACGAAATAATTCAGGGAATTTTGATTTGCCGGGATGGTAAAATTGTTCATCCCGCTTTAATTGGAGGGGAGAGCTAAATTGGGCGCAGAAGCACTAAGCCAGAAACTGGCCGCCGGCGCGGCGGAGCAGGGTGATCCTTTCATATTCCTCTTTACCATATTCGTGCTGGCGGTGTTCGTTGGTTTCTACGTGGTGTGGAGCGTGACCCCGGCATTGCACTCGCCGCTGATGAGCGTCACCAACGCCATTTCATCGGTCATTATCGTCGGCGCCCTGATCGCGGCGGGGCCGGCGGATGTAAGCTTTTCCAAAGTCATGGGCTTCATCGCCGTGGCGCTTGCTTCGGTCAATATATTCGGCG
>JABMOP010000362.1 GCA_013204125.1 Rhodospirillales bacterium
GCGCCGACCTGGATCGACATGCGCCCGGCGACTTCGCTCATCGGCGCCAAGAGCGGCAAGCCGCCTCGATCATCGGTCACCGTTTCATAGGCGATGGCGGTGCAGCCCGAGGAGATCAGCCCCGCCGTCTGAGCGGGCTCGTTCGCCAGATGCAGATAGGTAAAGAGCACCTGATCTTGGCGCAGCATCGGTAATTCAGATGTTTGCGGCTCTTTGACTTTGACGATCATATCGGCCCAGGCAAAAACTTGGCCCGCATCGGCGCCGATGGTCGCGCCCGCAGCCAGATAAGCTTGGTCGCCAAAACCGACACCCGCGCCGGCGCCTGTTTCGATCATCACTTCGTGGCCCAAATGGACCGCTTCGCGGACGCTGGCCGGGATCATGCCGACCCGGTATTCGTGATTTTTAATCTCCTTAGGCACACCGATGCGCATGGCTCTATCCTTATAAATTAACGCCGCTCCCATTATATGGGGCGCGGCGCCGATGAGATGCAACTGTGTTGACCATCTTTGCAGGCCGGCCCCGCCTGTGCTAACCGATAGCACATGAATGACGCAGCCCCTATAAAATCGGTCCTCGTCTATGTCGGTCTCGACCGCGTCGGCGATAGCTTGCTGAAATTGCCCTTCGTGCGGGCTTTGCGGGACGCCTATCCGGACGCCCATATCACGTGGCTGGCGGGCAAGGATACCAGTGTCTATGCCGGCATCATGGCGCCCGTGGTGGCCGGGCTTTTGGACGAAGTGATCGAATGTGCAAATATCGGGCTTAGCCCCAAGGAACTTCTCCGTCGGCCTCTGGGCGGTCGGGCGTTTGATTTGATTATCGATACCCAGCGCGTCGCCTTGGCGTCTTTGGTTCTCTGCCGCATCCGCCACCGGATATTCATTTCGCCTTTTGGTAAATTTATTCTGTCCAGCAAAAAACCGCCCAAGGGCTATCGCTTTCCAAAATCCATGCAGCGTCAAATTCTCGACCTGTTGGAAATTGCCAGCGGCAAAAAAATTGAAACGCCGAAGGAATTGGCGTTGGATTTGGATCCGGCGCATATCGCCCTCGGCGAAAGCCTGTTGCCCGCCGGGCCGGTCTATGTCGGTTTCGCGCCGGGCGCCGGGGGCCTGCCCAAATGCTGGCCTTTGGAAAAATTTATCGCCGTCGCCAATGCCCAAACGGCCGCCGGGCGCAGCCCGGTTTTCTTTCTCGGCCCCAAGGAAGAAGACTGGGCGGAGCAAATTCGGGGCGGCGTTCCGGGCGCATTATTGCCGCTGCAAGTGGGCGGCGCCGGTCAAAAGCACCACTTCGCCCCAGGGCTGACCATTGCGCTATCGAAACGATTGGCTTTAGCGGTGTCTAACGATTCCGGCACCGGCCATATGTTGGCCGTATCCGGGGTTTCGCTGATATCATTATTTGGCCGCACGGTGCCGGAAAAATTCACGCCGATGGCCGCTACACTGCACATCATCCGGGCGCAGGATTATGGCGGCCGCGAAATGCACCTGATCCCGGTGGAGGCGGTGATTAAAGCCGTCGATCAGGCGCTTGGGCGCATCGGTTCCGCCCCATAGCGGCGCATCATCCACATCAACAGCAAGAGGCCGGGGATGGCGGCGAGGGTGGTGAGGATGAAAAACGAAATCCAATCGACGTGATCGGCGAGCCAGCCGGCGCCAGACGACATGACGGTTCGAGACAGCGCCATGAAGGACGTCAGAAGCGCGAACTGGGTCGCCGTATAGGCGGCGTTGCAGAGGCTCGATAAATAGGCGACGAAGGCGACCGTGCCCATGCCGGTGGTGATGTTTTCAACGGCGATGGTCAAGGTCAGCATCGGCAATGAATTGCCGGCCAAGGCCTGGGCGATAAAAATCAAATTGGACGCGCCCATCAAAATGCCGGAAATCAAAAGCCCGCGCATGATGCCCGTTTTGGCCAAAAGCCCGCCGCCCAAAAATCCGCCGATGACGATGGCGCCAAAGCCAAAAAACTTGGTCACCCCGGCTATTTCCGTCTTCGTAAATCCAATTTCTAAAAAGAACGGTATTTTCATTACGGTCAGCACCGCATCGCCGAACTTGTACAAAAGAATGAGCGCCAGGATCGCCAACCAGCCACGGCGGTTCGATATAAACTCAACAAACGGCCCGGCGGCGGCGCTGTAAACTTTAGCCGCGGTGCGGGCTAACCCGCCGGATAAATGACCGTCTCGTTTTAAAAAATTTTCAGCCGCTCGTTCTATTGCGTCTTCACCCGACGGTTTCGGTGGTTCCGGGTTTATCAAGATCACAACAATGCCGACGCCCATGAACACCGCCATGCCGGTGAACACCATCGGCCAGGAAAACACATCGGCGAATATGAGGCCGAGCGCCGCGCCGCCGACCTGGGCGATACGCCAGCCAAAGGTCCAATTGGCCGTGCCCGCCGCCAATTGATCATCGTTCAATATTTCGACCCGATAGGCATCGAGGGCGATATCCTGGCTGGCCGCAAGAAACGCCACCACCACCGACAGCAAACCGGTGCGAAACAAATCGGCGCCGGGATCGGTGAGGCCAAGCCCGATGATCGCGCCGGCCAGCAATATTTGGATAAAGACGATCCAGCTGCGGCGGCGGCCAAGCACGCGCCCAAGCACCGGCATCGGCACCCGGTCGATCACCGGCGCCCATAAAAATTTGAGGGCAAAGGGCAGGCTCACCAGGGCAAAGAGGCCGATGGTCGTTTTGGATACCCCGGCATCGGCCAACCACGCGGTCAACGGATCGGCCAATACGCCGAACGGCAGCCCCGATGAAAATCCTAAAAAAATCATGGCGGCGATGCGCCGGTCGAGATAGATTTTGGCGGCTTGCCCCCAGCCGGTCATGGCGAATCCACGGCTAAAATTTCGTCCAGTTTTTCAAGCACCGTGGCTTCGCTTAAATCGGCAACGCATCTATACATTTCATTTTCAAGCGGGTGGATGCAGACGCCGAGGCAGCCTGCGCATTCCATCGGAACATAGATGGTGTGTGAATTGGGCGGCGAAATCTCCGGCGCATAGGGGGTGATTTCGCCGACATAAGCGGCGCTCGCCAGACATAGGGTCGGCGCGCCGGCAGCGACGGCCAGATGCATGGTTGCGGTATCGGCGGCGATCACCACAGTCGCTGCCCGCAAAATCGGCAGCAAGTTTTCAAAATTCGCGTCCTCGAAGGAGCCGTTCGGAAGATCCAGCAAGGCCCCGAAAGATGGATTGCGATCCAGATCATTGGGCGCGCCGGTCAAAACCACATCATAGGCGCCGCCCAGGCGTTCGATCAGGCGGGCGTAAAGCGCCGCCGGGCATTGCTTGGCTTTGACCGCGGAAAAGGGGGCCAATACGGCAAGTGGGCGGGCGCGGGCGCGGGCGGGCGGTAATTTGCCGGCCGGCAGGTTAAGAGATAACGGGATTTTCGGCGCGCCCAGCCAATCCAGATAAGCCACCCAGCGTAGAATTTTATCCTTAAGCACCGGGCCGCTATCGAAAAGGCGGGTGTAGATGTTTCGGTTCCGGGCAAGCTGGCGTTCGTATTTGGGCCAGGGGCGCGGCTCCATCGCGTATGTTTCAGCGGCGCGGCAGGCGTCGATCAGTGCCTCGTCCAATTTTGGATGACGCAGATAATCGGCGCTGATAACGGCGCGGTAGCCGGCAGACCGTAATTGGCGCGCCATGCGGCGGCGGTAAAAATAAGATTTTCCAAGGCGGGTAAAATCAACGGCCAGAACCTGTGCTTGCCCACGATACAAAAACGCCGCCCTCGCCGCATCGGCGCGAAGAAGAAGCGTCACCGTCTCGCCGTCTTTTGCCAAGGCGGCGAAGCGCGGGAAAACATGGGCCAGCATGATGGCGTCGCCGATGCCGCCGGCGGCAACGACCAAAACACCGGACCGGTTGGCGGGGCGCTGCCGTTCCCTGCCCGCCCATTTTGTATAGAATGATATCATATTTGTTGCGCCCGAAAGGTCCGGCGGGCATTATCCCAATAATTCGACAGCCAAGCAAAACTATCTCCTATTTTAATAATTTTTCCTTATCGCCGCCGATGTCCGAAACACCGTGAACCAAGATCAAGATATATGGGACCGGGTAACCGTCGTTCTTTGCGTGCGTAATTCCGGCCATGTGTTGGTGACGTCGCTGAGCTCGATGCCCAAGGCCAGGCGCATCATCGTCATCGACGCCTGCAGTACCGATGATACCGCCGATATTGCCGAAACCAGCCATCCTAATGTGGAGGTTATCCGCAACACCGAAGATTTTGGCCTGGCCGCCGCCACCAATCAGGGGCTGGCCTTGGCAGACACCGACTATATTCTCAACATCAACCCGGACACCATCATCGACGATGGCTGTGTCGAGCGGCTGATTGCGATGGCCGATGCCAATCCGAACGCCGCCGGCGTCGCGCCGCTCCTGACCAACAACCGGGGGAACTTGGAATTGGACGTGATGGGACCGGCAGAGCGCCATCATCATAAATTAGGGCTTGTCCCGGAGGGGCCGTTTTGCACCTGGTTCATCACCGGCGCCGTGGTGTTGTGGCGGCGCTCCGCCGTGCAAAGCCTGGGCGGCTGGGACGGAAGTTTTTTTCTCTATTCGGAAGACGCCGACCTCAGCTACCGATCAACCCGGGCCGGGTTTAGCCTGATCTTGGAGCCCCGCGCCACCGCCGATCATTTCGGCGGCGCATCGGAAAAAATCACCCTTAAGACCCGGCGGCGGAAAGACTGGAACATGGCGTGGGGGCATCTTCATTATGAACGCAAACACGGCGCGCCGGGCGACGCCGAAACGGCGGCGGGAAAATATGTGAAGGACGGCATCCGAGGGATTATCTCCGGAATTTTAAAGCTTAGCCCGAAAAGAATTGCCGGCAATTATGCCAAGTTAAAAGCCGCCCGCCAATTTTTGCGCGGCGATCCGCCGTGGTCACGTTGATGGCGGCGGGGCCGCCGTCAAAACCGCATAAAAATTTGCCGTCCAAATCTCGGGCGCCGACATCAACATAAATGACACGGCTTTATGGAAAATTTTATCGGTCCATTGGCGCCGCCGGCTAGCCGAATTATGCCCGTAACATTGGCTGCATATTAATCCGCAATGGCCTGCCAGTTGGCGGATGCTGTTCGGATTATAGGCGGCCTTATGGGTTAAATCGCCAAATTGGTGCGCCGCCCCCCAGGGCGATGCATTATTGGGCAGACGCAAAACAATGCGGCCATCAGATTTCAAAATTTGAGCCAAACGAATGAGCAAAGCTGCCCCTTCTTCGGTGGTGAAATGCTCCAACACATCAAACAGAACAATCCGGTCGAAACGCCGCCCATCCAGATCGGCATCCAAAAATTCGCCCGCCGTGGTGGCTTTGAAATGACCTTGAACGCCGGGCGGAATGAAAGACCCGACATCTTTATCTGCGTCCAGCCCTAAGAAATCGGCAACGCCCTTGGCTTGAAGATAGGCCAGGAACTTGCCGGTGCCGCATCCGATTTCCAACACCGACATGCCGGGGTGCATTTGGGCCGGCGTCCAGAACTCGGCGTCAAAGCGCCCAATGTCTTTGGTTTTCAATTCAGGCGTCTGGTAGTCCTTAAATTGAATGTAGCTTTGGTAAAAATTTGGGCTCTCGCCGTTTTCGCTCACGCCAGAATGTCCTCTGCTTCCCGCCACACTGCATCCACGGTGATTTCGGCCACGCACGGAAACACATCATAGCGCGTTTGGCGCAAGTGACAGCGCCAGAAGCAATGATAACAGGGCATTTCTTCAAACACGAAACGCGCATTTTTGGGGCACACATTTTCGGGATAGGGAACGAAGCTGCCGAAATGCCCGCCGCCGACGATCACCACCGTCGGCGCGCCGAGCGCAATTGCCAAATGCGCGGGTCCGGTATCGTTCGAGATAACGACGGCCGCGCCTTTTAAAATATCAAGAAGCTCGGCAAGGCCCGTGGAGCCGGTCAAATCGGTTACGCGCGCATCATTGCCGAAGCGGGCGCGATGATCGCCCGAACTTTCGCCCGGACCGCCGACAATGATAACGCGCAGCCCTTCTGCCAGCAATTTCTCGGCAATATCCAGATAGCTCTCGAACGGCCAACGGCGGCCATATTCGTTACTACCGGGGTTTAAGACCGCATAGGCGCCGCCTTCGGCAATGGCGGGAGAAATTTCCCGCCACGGAATCTGCGGCGCTTCCGGCTGGATGATGTGGCCCGCCAATTCAGATAAAAAACGGGTGTGGCGGTCAATTTCGTGGGTCGGATAAGGCCCGGTATCGATGATCCGGTCCACCTGAGACAGATAATAAGTGAACTCGACCCGCGTTGCCTCATTGATGAACGGCAGCGACACAACCGAACTTGGCGCGGCGGCGACCCACACCAGGCTATCGGCCATCATGGCGCGGCGAAAATAGGAATCGCAAATTGTGATTTTAGCTTTGGTGCGGCGCGCAAACAGGCTGATCTTAAAACGATACAACGGCTGACGGGCAAACGCGTGTTCGTCGATCATTAAAAGCTGGAAGCCGCTAAATATGTCTTCGGCGATCGGCCCCCAGCTTTTGCATCCCAATATGGTGATGTCTTCGGGCTGGAGCTCAAGCAGTTCGGCATAATGATCGAGCGAACGGCGAAAAAGGACCATATCGCCGATGCCGTCCATGCGTATGATGAGAGCGCCCTTGCGCTCCCCCATGACCGGCCAATTGCGGGCGATAATATCGAACAGGCGAAACAGCCACCAGCGCCGGCGCATACCGGACGGCAACACCCGCCAAAACCAAGACGTCTCGAAGCGATGACCGGCGAGCATATCCGCCGGGCCGCCGCCCCGTTCATGGTGGAACCCATCCATGAGGGAAAACTAACGCATCATCCCGCCGTTAGCCAAGTTTTTGCGCCGTCAGTGCCTTCAAATCGGTTTCCGCGCGGGCACCATAATGGCTGATGATTTCGGCCGACAAAATGCCGCCCAACCGCGCGCAGGTTGCAAGATCATCGCCCCTTGTATGACCAAATAGGAAGCCGGCAGCATAGGAATCACCGGCGCCGGTGGTATCGACCACATGGTCCACTATTTCCGCATTGACCACATGCACTTCATCGCCGGCAACAACGACGGAGCCTTGGGCGCTCCGCGTCAGGGCCGCGATATCGCAATGGCCGCGCACATGTTGAAGCGCGTCATCGAAGTTTTCGGCCTGATAAAGTGAGACAATTTCGTCTTCATTGGCGAACAGGATATTGACGTGATTATCCACCAAATCCAGAAATTCGGCGCGGTGGCGTCCGACGCAAAACGGATCGGATAGGCTAAGAGCTACCTTGCGACCGGCCTTTTTGGCTATTTCCGCCGCCTTAACGAAGGCTTCCTTGGCGCGCGGCGGATCCCAAAGATACCCTTCGAGATAAACCACCGCCGATGCCGCGATCTGATCTTCGGCGACGTCTTCGGGGCCAAGTTCAACGCAGGCGCCGAGATAGGTCTGCATGGTGCGGTCCGCATCCGGCGTCACAAGTATGAGGCAGCGCGCCGTTGCCGCGTCGCCGCCTAAGGGCGCGGTATCAAAGGTGACGCCCGCAGCCCGAATATCATGCTCAAACACCTTGCCAAGCTGATCGTCGCCGACCTTGCCGATAAAAGCTGCACTGGCGCCGAGCGATGCCATGCCGGCGATGGTGTTCGCCGCAGAACCGCCGGAAACTTCGATGGCGGACCCCATAACGCCATAC
>JABMOP010000363.1 GCA_013204125.1 Rhodospirillales bacterium
CGTTGGATGTGACGCCGGGAAGCGGCACGCTGAGCAGCGCCGAGCCACCGCCCGATAACAGGCACACCGCCAGATCGTCCTGTCCAAGGCCTTCGGTCATTGCTAGCATACGCCGGGCCGCGTTTTCTCCGGCGGCATCAGGGATCGGATGGGCGGCCTCGACGATTTCGATGTTTTTGCAATTTTTTCCATAGCCGTAGCGCGTGAGCACGAGGCCGCTTATTTCGCCTGGCCAATCGGCCTCGAAGGCTTCGGCCATGGCCGCCGACGCCTTGCCCGCGCCCAAAACCAAGGTCCGGCCCTGTGGCGGTTTCACCAAGTTTGGCGCCATACAATTTTTGGGAAGAGCCGCGCCGACCGCTGCCGCAAACAGATTTTTCAGGAACGGCTTGGGATCTAAATCAGCCATCGAAGCCTCAACAGTGAGGGCCGGGCAGTTTACGGATGGCGCTCAGCTTTAGGTTCACCACCGCCAGCCCGATATCGAAGGTAAGTTCGGTGGCGATCCCATTGGACTTTATATTCTGTGTTATCGTGGTCAGTGGCTCGGAACGGCTGCCGCTATAATCGTGGAAGGAGCCGACTGTGCGCCAGCCGCGTCCCGACAAAAGCGC
Organism: Rhodospirillales bacterium; assembly: GCA_013204125.1. Classification (GTDB taxonomy): domain Bacteria; phylum Pseudomonadota; class Alphaproteobacteria; order Rhodospirillales; family UBA2165; genus JABMOP01. The sequence goes on from JABMOP010000363.1 coordinate 615, forward strand.
AGTATCGCCCTTAGGCAGCGGGCCGGAGTTAAGCGGCTGTTTGGTTGCCAGTTCAAACACGCGCACCGGGTCCGGCGTCGATCCGTCGAACAGGATATAATTGGCGGTCCTGGAGCCCCCTTCCATCCGCTTGGCCGAAAACAAAAATGACGCAACGGGAAATAGCGCTTCGGCGGGCAGCGTCAAACGCCGGGGGTTTGGTTTCTCGAAGACCACAATTCCCGCCTGCCCGGCAGTTGCACGCCCGGCAGTGCCGGCGCTTCGCGACATTTCCCGGCCGTTCATTTTTGTGGTTTGAGAAAAATTAAATTGGTTGCCGTCCTTGGCTTCGGTGCTGCTGATTTCGGATTCGAACTTCACGCGCCCATTTTGCGATTGGCCGCCATTACCCTCGGCCGAGCGTTCCATCGTCGCCGACAACTCGAACCGGCCAACGATGCGCCAATCGGTGCAACTGCTTTCCAGGCGCAAAATTTGATGGCCGGAATAACTCGCCACCCTTCCCGGCAAGTTCCATTTGGTGACGGTGATATCGTAAAAAGCTTCGTGCGGCTGAACCTCCGCAGCCAGGAGCGTTGCGGGGTTAAAGACCAGCCAGACGGTAAGGACTGCTATAGTGCGGATCATGGCGTGGTTCATGGCGTGGTTCATGGCGCCGCCTTTATCGGAAATTCGCCCAACTGGTCGGCCAGCCGGCGAGCCACCCAACCGGCAACGGCCAGGGTCTTTGCGTCAAATCCGCTTGGGCCGATGATTTGAAGGCCGACCGGCATGCCGTTTGGCCCAAAAAACGCCGGCAACGTTACCGCCGGTGCATACATATGGGTCCACAGCACGTTAAACGCGCCGCCTTCGATAGCTAACAAATCATCCGGCGCCTCGCCGGTCGCGCTTGGCGATATGAATATGTCGTAGTCTTTGAATATATCGGTCAAATGTCTGCGCGTCCCGGCTGCCTCGGTTTTGGCGGCTTCGTATTCATCGTCGGTTACTTTGAGGCCGAATTCATAGCCGTTTCTGGACCACGAATTGAGCTGGTCCAAATGATCGGCGATGAAGTCATCGGCCGCACGAACATTTTCGTAAGAGGTAATATAGGTGAAGCGCTCCATGGTTTTTTCAAATTCTTCCGGTAGATCCACATTGGTGACAATGGCGCCGGCGCCGGCCAAGGCATCTGCCGCAATTTCCATCATGGCGATGGATTCCGGTTCGGCCAGGGGCCATACATGGGTGCGGCATACGCCAATCCTAGGCGCGTCCGGCGTTTCGCCAATATCAGCCGCTTCACCGGTCAGCGCGCCCCGCATCAACGCGATATCGTCTAAAGACCGGGCAAACAGACCAAGCGTATCGATGGATGGTTTTAAATGGCGGATGCCGGTGCGATCCAACCCATCCAAACTACCCTTAAACCCAAACAGCCCGCACAAGGATGCGGGACGGATTACCGAACCACCGGTTTGCGTGCCATTGGCCAGTGGCACCATAAAATCGGCGACAGCGGCGGCCGAGCCCGAGGACGATACCCCCGGAGTGCGGCTCAGATCATGGGGGTTCCGCGTATCCACCGGGAACGGGCAGGCAAATTCTGTGGTCACGGTTTTGCCCAAGATCACCGCGCCGGCGGCCCTTAAAGCCCCAACCGTCGCCGTATCGGTATTGGGCCGGTTGCCTCTATAAAGAGGAGATCCGTATTCTGTCGGCATATCTTTGGTATCAATGACGTCCTTAATCCCGACCGGAACACCGTGCAGCGGGCCGATTGGATCTTCCCCATCCCGCGCCCGCGCCTGAGCCAAAGCAACTTCAGCATTAATGAACGCCCAGGCATGGATATCGCCGTCGCGAGCTTCGATGCGCGCCAGACAATCGCCGACCAATTCTTCCGAAGATATTTCCCCGGCTTTGATTTTTGCCGCAGCCTCCGATGCGCTGAGCCCATTAAGCCCAGCCGGGCCCCTGGATAAAAGCGCTTGAGGTTCCGATTTTTGCACGATCAATATTCCGTTCAGAAATTATGCGCGCATGGTGGGCCGATGGCCCCGCAGAATCAACCGGGTAGGTCGAATTCCGGGATTGCAGCGGCGGCGCAAATTCGAGATAACAAGAACCCTTAAAGTGGGGGTTAC
>JABMOP010000364.1 GCA_013204125.1 Rhodospirillales bacterium
GGCTGGCGAAAAATGGTGCCGCCGATGATGTTGCGCAATGTGCCGTTGGGCGAGCGGTACATCTCTTTAAGGCCGAATTCTTCGACCCGGTCTTCGTCCGGGGTGATGGTCGCGCACTTGACGCCGACCGAATGCTTTTTGATGGCTTCGGCCGCATCGATGGTGATTTGATCATTGGTTTCGTCGCGCTTTTCGATGCCGAGATCGTAGTAGAGAAGCTCGATGTCCAAATAGGGCGGATCAATTTTTCTTTGATGAACTGCCAGATGATGCGGGTCATTTCATCGCCGTCCAATTCGACGACGGGGTTGGCGACTTTAATCTTGCTCATTCATAAGACTCCGGTTTGAGCACTGACGATGCCGCCAAAAACGACGGCGCAGCCAGATGCGTCTCGATGAATGTCCGCCGGGGTGCGCCCCAAGTAATTTCGTGGTCATGCCGGACCGGCGGACGATAATAAAATCCAGCCGCGCACACAAGCATGGAAGGGGGAGGATTTATACCGTGCGACATATTTTGCGCCCTTTCTAAAAAACATCGTCATTCATCATCATTTATCGTCAATTTGCTCCTGGACCACGGAGACCACGGAGACCACAGAGAAAGAAAAAAGGAATAGGCGCTTCGCGCCGGGGAAGTTCCTCTATGCTCTCTCGTGGTGAATTTTTTTTCATTTTATTATTCCAACATATCCAGAAATTCCTCATGCCCCTGATTTCTGCCGTCCCGCTCTTGGGCGCGGCGCGCCGCAAAATCGGGGCCGCGCGGGCGCACGGTGGCGCTGCCGTGGACCAACCCGGCGATGCGCGCTTGTAATTCGACCACTTGCAATACCGCGTCCACATCGCCGGCGGCGAGGCTCGAGCAATAGACCGGCTCTAACTTGGCCATCAACGCTGCGGCGATTTCCCCTCGCGCCGCCGCCCGCGCGCCGCTCAAGACCGTAATGCGCGCCGCCACATCGGCCCGGCCAAGCAAGCGCGTCGCCTGATTAGACGCCGACGCCGGCGCAAAGCCCGCATCCCTGGCCGCATCGGCGCCATTCATGCCGCCGGCATAGGCCTGGGCGAAGGCTTCGTGGCGGGGTTGCAGCTTTGTTGGGGAAATGGGTGTGGTGGTTTGATCGGTCGAGGATTGGGATTGGGGGGCGAATGCGTTCATCGGCGGCTCCTGTTGCAAAAGATATTTGTTCATGTTATGTTCTTTTCTTATTTAGGAGCGTTTAGGGGGAGCGCAAGCCCTCCTCCTCCGGCGTCATGCCCCGGTTCATCCGGGGTATCCGGTACGGTTTTTAGAATATCTTTGGATTACCCGGACGGGGCGGGTAAGGGCGGAAATTGGTTGCCATCCCCACGCGCGCTCCTAAGCCCCCACCCTCTCCACCTTGATCGTCCGCTCCAAATCTCGGCTGGCGGCGAGGTCGAAGGCCATCTGCATGCCGAGCCAGGTTTCCGGCACCGAGCCGAACGCTTTCGACAAGCGATAGGCCATTTCGATGGAGACGGACGCCCGTTGGTTCACCAGATTGGAAAGCGCCTGGCGTCCGACGCCGAGCCGCTTTGCGCCTTCGGTGACGGTAAGCCCCAGGGGGTTCAAACACTCTTCGCGCACGATGGCGCCGGGATGCACGGGGTTCTTCATTGCCATGATGGCCACTCCTTAGTGATAATCCTGATAGTTCACGTCGGCGGCATGACCATCTTCGAACCGGAACGTCACCCGCCAATTGCCGGAAACAGATACCGCGTAGTGGCCATGAAGCACGCCTTTGAGCGGATGCAATTGAAAGCCGGGCAAATCCATGCCGTCCGCTCCATTGGAACGGTCGAGCGCCGCCTTCAGTCGCAGCGCAGGGTTGGTTTTACCACCTGGTGGTGGGTGCCGCCCGACGAGCCGCCCATGCGCGTGCCGCCGCCGGGAAGATGGATCCAGCCGCCGGCAAAGGCGAGCCCGGTGACGCCATGCACCGGTTTGGGCATATCGGCCAAGCGCGTCCATTGATCGGTCTTCGCATTGTAAACTTCGTGATGGGCAAAAACGCCCGCCGGTCCGGCCGATGGGTGTTCGCCGCCGAATGTGTGGAAACAGCCATGAATGGCAATTCCATTGAGTCCGCTCCTGGCTTCCGACATCGGCCGCCGGGCCGTCCAAATCCGCGTCTTGGGATCGTACATTTCGAGAATCGGCGTGATTTCGCTTTGAAAACCGCCGCCGAAACGCCCGCCGGCGAAATAGAGCCTGCCGTCGATCGCCGCCCCGGCAAAGTGGTTCCGCGCCGTCGGCATATCGGGCAGCACCGTCCAGCGATCGTTCTTTGCATCATAGACGGCGAAGTCGTGGCCGCGCGGCGGCCGGCCGCCGGCAACATAGATTTTGCCGTCGATGACCGCGTGCGCCATGGCGCTGCGCGCGGTCGGCATGGGGGCGCGCGGGGTCCAGGTCCCGGCCTTGGGATCAAAGACATAAACGGCGGCAGTATAGCGGGACCCCTCGTTGCGCCCGCCGGCGTTGGTCTGCCCGCCGATCACGTATAACAGGCCACCCAGCCCGACCGCCGATGCATGATTGATCGGCGTTGGGTAGGCGGTGGTCAGGCGCCAGCGATCGGTCTTGAGGTCATAGACCTGAACCGTTGCGACGCTTAACCGCGTCTTGGGATAACCGCCGACAACATAGATTTTGCCATCCAAAAGGGCGACGGCCATTTCCGAATTGGGCTCGATCAGCGGCGCGCGCTTGCCCCAATTTTGCGCCTCGGCATTTTGGGCGAACGCGCCCTCCGCCGGCCAGCCGGCGATTGCCATTGCAACAACGCCTAAACACGCGAGGTGCGATATCCCATCGCGGATTAAATTTCGTGAATTTGCCATCGGAACGCTCCATCGTTTGGACCGGCACCGAACCGGACCGCAGGCTGGAATTATCCGCCGAATGGCTTCGTTCGACAATGATTTTCATGGGTCTTCGCTAAAAATTCTACAGCATATTCTTAATATCAGACGTAAATGTCGGATAGGCATAAACCGTGTTCTTCAAATCATCCGCGGTGATGTCGTGTTTCATGGCGAGGGCGAAGATGTGGATGGTTTCCGGCGCGCCGTGGCCGAGGAGGTGGGCGCCGAGGATGCGGCCGGTTTCGTCTTCGATCAGCACTTTGGAAATCGCAGCCCGTTCGGCATAGGTCTTGGCCGAGCGCCAATCGACGAGATCGTTGAATTTGACCTCGAATTTGAGGCCTTTCGCTTCGGCCTCTTCAGGGGAATATCCGACGCTGGCAACCGCCGGATTTGTAAAGACGCAGCGCGGGATGGTCAGGTAATCGGCGGTTTGCGGCTTATCGGGGTTAACGATGTTGTTGCCGACGATGCGCCCTTCATAGGTGGCGACCGGCGACAATTGCGGGCCTGATCCGGCATTGGCGTCACCGGCGACATAGACATCGAGGTTGGAGGTGCTTTGCAAATTGGCGTTGAGTTTGATGACGGCGCGGTCATGGTCGATGCCGCCGGCGTCCAAATCCAATTCTTCGACTGCGGCAATGCGCCCGGCGCCGTTGGCGATAATCTCGGCCTCTATGGTGGTCGCCTTGCCCGCGGTCTCGTAACGAACTTCGAAACCGCCCCCATCTTTGCTTTTTTCGATCGATTTGGTCATCACGCCGGTGCGGATATCGATGCCGAGGCGCGCGCTTTCGCTGGCCAAGGCTTCGACGATATCGCTGTCGAGCATGGCCAGCGGTTTATCGGCGACCTCCAAAATGATGACGCTGGTTCCGGCGCGGGCAAACACATGGGCAAATTCCAAGCCGATCACCCCGGCGCCGATGAAGACCAGCGATTTGGGCAGGGTTTTAAGGTCCAATATCGCGTCGGAATCGATGGCGTGTTCGAACCCCGGAATGGGAAGGCTGCGCGGCTTCGATCCGGTGGCGATGACGATTTTGCCGCCGCTCACTTTTTTGCCGTCAATCTCGATTTCATTGGGGCCGGTGAATTTGGCGGCGCCGTGGGCGGTGTCGATCCCGCGTTTGGTGAGGCTGCCTTCGAACATATCGGGCACCCCTTCGATGAAAGTCTCTTTACGTTCGATCAGCGCCGGCCAATCGATGCCGTTAAATGTCGCGTCGATTTTGTGTGCACCCGCTTCGGCGATGGCGTTCAAAGTTTCGCCGGCGGCGACCAGGACTTTTTTGGGGACGCAGCCACGGATAGGGCAAACACCGCCAAATTCTCGGGGTTCGAGCACCAATACCGATTTGCCGGCTTCCTTGGCCATGCCGGCAGGCGCGAACCCGGCGTTGCCGCCGCCCAATACGATGACGTCATAATGCTGTTCCATGAAATTCTCCTAATGCCCCTTGGATTGGCTTTCCGCGTTATTTTAAATCTAACGGAGAACGATAAAGGCGCAAGACAAGCCGTTATCAAAATTGGGTTACGGGAGGCGCACACCCGCGCGCGTGCCTACGTCATGCCCCGGCTTTTCCGGGGTATCCAGTTAAGCTCTGGGATTTACTGTGGAGTACCCGGATAAACCGGGTAATGACGATATGGGAGAAGAGAAAGCCCCCTACAAATGGCTCTCCAGCACGATCTTATCGGGCTCCGGGGCGTCGCGGATGGCATCGAAGACATCGGCGACATTTGAGACGGTGGTGAATAGCTCGCGGACTTTTTCGTGGGCGAAGCCGGCGTTGATGACATCATCGACCAGGGCGTGCAGGGATTTCCAATAACCGGCGACGTCCAAGATGATGATCGGCTTGGCGTGTTGGCGGAGCTGTTTCCAGGTGATGATTTCCATGCATTCATCCAAAGTGCCGAGCCCGCCCGGCAAAATGACAAAGGCGTCGGCGCGGGAA
>JABMOP010000365.1 GCA_013204125.1 Rhodospirillales bacterium
ATCCCCGCCCATATGGCGCACCCAAAAAAATTAATACCGGGATCACGGGATTTCAGATAAGGGTCTAGACAATCGGGCCAGATACATGACAATCGAAACAACGCCCAGCCGGGCGGGCCTTAAAGGACATTCGCCCAGGTGACATCCGATACCGACGATCCTGAAAACGTGGACCAGAAACATTCAGGCTGGGGCGCGTTTCGCCATACCGATTTTCGCAACTTTTTTCTGGCGCGCTCGATCAGCCGCCTTGCCGTGGAAATGCAAATAACGGCACTTGGCTGGCAGGTTTACAACATGACCGGCAAGGCGCTGGATCTCGGCCTGATCGGTCTTGCCCTCATCTTGCCGTTCCTCTTTCTGTTTCCAATTGCAGGCATGGTGGCCGACCGCTTCCCACGTAGCCGCGTCATTTCCATCTGCCTCGCGGTAGAATCGCTCTGTGCGCTCACCTTTTTTGTTCTGACGGCACGCGGCGAAATCACCTTCCCGATTATCTTGGCCACACTCTTTGTGTTTGGACTGTCGCGCACATTCCAGACCCCGTCTGAACAAGCTATCGTTCCGATCCTGGTGCCGAAGGCGAATTTTTCAAACGCCATCGCCTGGTCGTCGGCCGGCGCTTATATATCCAGGATCGCCGGCCCCGGCATCGCCGGGATGATGATTATCGCCGGTGAACAATGGGTCTACAGCGCGGTTTTCATTTTGATGTTGGTGGCGACCGTGTTCGCCCTTCTGATCCGCGCCAATACCCAGATCATGAGCACCGATCCATTGAATTTCAAAACGGTGTTTGCCGGATTACGCTTCATCTCCAAACGGCAAATCATGTTGGGTGCAATTTCGCTTGATATGTTCGCCATATTTTTGGGCGGCGCGGTGGCGTTGCTGCCGATCTACGCCAAGGATATTTTGGCAGTCGGGCCGGTCGGGTTTGGTATGCTCCGCGCCGCGATCACCGTCGGCGCGCTCTGTGGCGCCGTCTATTTCACCCAAAGACCGATGCGCCGTGGGGCCGGTGTTAAGCTGCTTGTCACAGTTGGGTTGTTTGGCTTGGCAACGGTCATTTTCGGCCTTTCCGAAACGTTCTGGCTATCTCTGACCATGTTGTTTGCGATGGGCGTCTTTGATTCCGTCAGCGTCTTCATCCGCACAACCTTGGTGCAGATTATTGCCCCGGACGAATTGCGCGGCCGGGTCAATGCAGTCAATTCGGTTTTCATCGGTGCATCGAATGAACTTGGTGAATTTGAATCGGGCGTCACCGCGGCTTGGTGGGGGGTCGTTCCCGCGGTCCTGGTCGGCGGTATAGGAACAATTTGCGTCGCGCTTCTTTTTGCGAGAATATTCCCTCAACTGAGGGAAGTGGACAGTCTTGATCCCGACGACCTTGTCCGCAAATACCAATAACGAGTTTATTTATTATGAAGTACCGGCAATTAGGGCGCACTGAGGCCCAAGTTTCGGAATTAATTTTTTCCTGCGGCGAAGTTGTCGGCATGATGGCCGGTGATGACATCGAAGCGGCGTTCCTCGCCGTCCAGAGGGCACTCGAAGCCGGCATAAATTGGTTTGATACGGCGCCCGGTGCCGGCGCCGGTAAAGCGGAAGAAAACTTAGGAAAAATTCTTAAAGACTTGGACGCCAGCCCGCATATTTCGTGCAAGGTTCATGTCGATCCGGAAAAATCAGAAGATATATACAGCCAGGTCGAGCGGAGTTTGGAGCAAAGCCTCAAACGGCTTCAAGTCGATCGAATAGAGCTATACCAGCTTTATAATTGGATCGAAGGATCATCTGATAAATGCGCTTTAAACGCCGAAGACGTGCTCGGCCGCGTCGGCGCGATCGACGCCATGGAAAAACTGCGCGACAAAGGTTTAATCAGTTGGATTGGCGCAACGGCGCTTGGCGATACCGGTCTCAGCCGGAGATTGATCGAATCTAAACGTATCGATACCGCCCAGGTCTATATCAACATGATTAATCCAACGGCGGCGCATAAAGATCCGGTACGAACTTTGGATGCCGGGCGGCCCAAGGCCAGCCGAGGTCAGGATTTTACCGGTGTCCTTAATAGTTGCTCTGAAAACGATGTGGGCGTCATTGCCATACGGACCTTGGCTGCCGGTGCCATGGTCGGCGCATCGCAAAATTATCTAGACCGGATCGTCACCCGCGACACCGATCTGGAAGACGTCCAATTCAAGGCCGACGCGCTCAAAAAATTGCTGGGGAACAGCCAGGGCAGTCTGGCCCAGGCCGCCATCCGTTTCGTTTTGGCGCAGCCGGCAATCGCTTGTATAAACTTCGGCATCGGCAATCAAGAGCATCTTGAAGACGGTATCAAAGCCGTCGAAATGGGTCCCTTGCCGGTGGACGTGATGGAAAGCCTGGATCGGCTTTATCAATCCGATTTCGGCCGTAAATAGCGACCGGGTTTGAACTTCCTATGGAATACGCCCGCTTAGGCCGCACCGAAGAAAACGTCTCCCGCCTGATATTCGGCTGCGATATGGTTGGCGGCTTGATGATAAACGCAGCGCCCGAAACTATGGCCAAAGCCGTCGATCTGGCGACCAAAGCAGGTATCAATTGGTTCGATACGGCGGCCAGGTACGGCGACGGAAAATCTGAAGAAAATTTGGGCCGCACGCTTCGAGAACTAGGGCTCTCGCCCTCTATTTCCAGCAAATTTCACGTCTTGCCCGGCGAAGGTGATATTCCCGGCCAGATCGAGCGCGCCGTTGAACAGGGCCTGAAGCGTCTCGGCATGGACCGCATCGAGCTTTACCAACTGCACAACAATATTTTAAGCGCCGAGAGCGACAAAGGGCTGACGGCGGATCAAATATTAGGAGCCGGCGGCGTTGTCGAGACATTGGAGAGCTTGCGCGGGCAAGGGTTGCTTAAATATATCGGCGTGACCGCCATCGGTGATGCACCGGCGTGCTGCCAAGTTATTAATTCAGGGCACATTGATACGGCGCAGGTCTATTACAACATGATAAATCCGTCCTCGGCTTTATTGGCCGGCAGCAATCTAGCGGGCGGTGGTCATGATTTTACCGGCATCCTGGACGCTTGCGCCGAGGCCGATGTGGGTGTCATCGCCATCCGGACACTCGCTGCCGGGGCGCTCGCCAGTGACGCATATGACGGGCGCGCCGTCATCACACGCGATAGCGAACCAGACGACGAACGTGTCAAAGCCGCCGCTGTGAACGCCCTATTGGGGCAAAAATTCGGCAGCCGCCAGCAATCCGCCCTTCGTTTTGCCCTCGCCCACCCGCAAGTGAGTTGTATCGATTTTGCTGCCGGCACGGTGGCGCATTTGGAAGAAGCGATAGACGGCGCAGATATGGGGCCGCTACCCGAAGATGCTTTGCGCGATCTTGCAAAGCTTTATCAGAGTAATTTTGGGCGCGGCTAAACGTTTGAATTTTCTATCGTGAAGACTTCAATCGCCTCGCTGACGCCGCGTAAATTTTGCGCGCCTAAAGATTTCCAATTTTTGCCCAAATGTTCGACGACTTCGTTTGAAGCTAAAAGGCTGACCCTCAATTCTTTGCAAAGGGATTCAATCCTTGCCGCCTCATTGGCCGCCGCCCCGATTACCGTAAATTCGATGCGGCTCGCCGTTCCAATATTGCCATAGGTGACATCGCCGAGATGCAAGCCGATGCCTTAACCTAAGGGCGGATGGCCAAGCGCTTGGCGCCGCTTATTTAGTTCAGACATGCGTCCCATCGCGTCAAGAGCAGCCGCTTCGGCCAAGGCGCAGGCCTCGCCGGCGCCGGCGCCGTCTTCATTAACCGGAAAAATAGCGAGCACCGCATCTCCGATGAAGCGCAGCACTTCACCGCCGCCGTCCAAGATCGCCCCCGCCATGCATTCGAAATAATCATTCAACAGGGCCAAAAACGCATCGCGGCTCATGGAATTGGCGAGCGGGGTCGAACTGCGCAAATCACAAAACCAGATTACGGCGTGAATGTCTTGGCCGGCGCCGCGTTGTATCTGGCCGCGCAGGACCTTTTCGCCGGCTTGATGACCCAAATAAGCATCCAGCAGGTTTCTGGCTGTCCTGGTCAGCGCGTATATTTCAGCAACGCGTGCCAGCGCCGGGCGTAGTTTTTCAAGAGCCGCCATTTCGCCATCCGTAAACCCACCGCCCTGGCGCGTTGAGTAACTAGCTGCATGAATTTCGCCATTGATGAATTCCAAAGGCTGTGCCAAATAATCGGTCACCCCCTCGCCTTTTAAATCTTCCAAGATGGGGTAATCAACGGGACAATCGGCATCGCACAAACGGCGGTGGATTTCGGTTCCATCCCGAAAAACGCGGTAGATCGGATTTTTTA
>JABMOP010000366.1 GCA_013204125.1 Rhodospirillales bacterium
TCCGCCTTTGGATTGTTCGCGCAATTTCCGGTAGAGGCCGAGCTTTTCCCAGCGTTCCAGCAATTCGGGTTCGCGCTTGGCCAGCCCACCTTTCATCGGGAAATCGGTTTTCGGCAAATAGACCGTCGATTTGTAATCTACACTCATGTCGTCTTTTTAAGCCCTAAGCGTTGCTTGGCATCCGTACAGTCAATTTCGATTTGCTTTGTAAGCGCCTCGATACCGTCAAATTTCTTCTCGTCCCTTAAAAAATCGACCAGGGCCACGCGCAAATGCTTGCCGTAGATATCCTGATCAAAATCGAACAAATGTGTTTCTAGGACCGGCTTTTCCCCTCCGAATGTAGGCCTATAGCCCAAATTTGCAACGCCGTCATGCCAAACCGTATCTGCGCCCGCATCGATCCCGGCGCGAATGGCGTAAACACCGATTGCCGGGCGCATATTTACATCCAATTCGATATTGGCGGTCGGAAAACCGATCTGGCGTCCGCGTTCATCGCCGTGGGCGACGCGCCCTTCGATTTCAAAATACCGGCCGAGAAGGGCCGCCGCTTCCGCCGGTTTGGCGCCCAGCAAATATTCACGAATGCGGGTCGAAGATATAATATCGCTGCCGGTGTCCTTCACCTGGGCAATGCTGTTTGTGGCGAAACCGGACGTTTGGCCGCGCTGGCTTAAATATTCGGCAGTTCCCTGGCGGTTATGGCCGAACACAAAATCATGGCCGGAAACGATATGCGTAGCTTCGAGCCCCTTCATCAGCACATCGTCGACAAATTCACCCGCCGACATGCGCGCCAGTTCTGCGTCGAAATGCAGGACCACTAAAAAATCCACGCCGAGGTCTTCTATATGCCGCACTTTGATGTGAAAGGGCGTCAGCCGGAACGGCTCGATACCGGCATTGAACACCATGCGCGGATGCGGCTCGAACGTCAGCACGCCCCACGCAACGCCGTTATCCCTGGCGGCTTGCCCGGCGGCGGTGATGACCGCCTGGTGGCCCAGATGAACACCGTCGAAATTGCCGATGGCAATGGCGCCGCCCCGGTGTTCGGTGGCTATTTCATCAAAATGTCGGTAGATACGCATGGGCCGGGAAAGTGTCAGCACGCTCGCCAACGGTCAAGGGGAAAAGCCAAGTTCATCAAGGATTTACGAAGCAGCGCGGCTGGTCCGGATCGAACGGCAATACTGGCGAAAGGGCAAAAATCTCTTCCAGGGCGGTGCCGTGGGATAAAAGTGCATGCTCCCGACGATTGGCGGCGATAACTTGTAAACCCACCGGCAGGCCATTGGAGGTAAACCCACAAGGCAAGCTAAGGACCGGGCTGGCGGTCAGGGTGATGCAAAAGGTTATGGCGATCCATTCGATATAGTTATCGAACGTCACCTCATTTATTTGCTCCACATAGCGAGTGGTTACATCGAAGGGCGCCACCGGCGCCGCTGGGCAAAGGAGCAAATCATAGGCGCCAAAAAATTTGGCCATGCGCGCCAACAATTTGCCGCGCGCCAATTCGGCCTTGCCGATTTCATCTGCGGTCAGGGCCGCGCCTTTCTCCAAATTCCAGATTATTTCCGGCTTTAACTGTTTGCGCTGGGTTTCGTCCAAATCGGCAAAGCGGTTGGCAAATTTGGCGGCGCGCAAGGTTTGGAATATATTCACGGCGCCAGAAAAATCGGGCGACATCTCATCTACTTGAACGCCCTCGGCATCCAATCTAAGCGCCGCTTTGCGGCAAATTCCGGCAATTTCCGGATCAACCGGCAAACAGCCGAGATCGGGCGTGAAGGCGACCTTTAAGGGCAATTTGGGCGCTTCTGCTGCGGCTTGGAACGGTATATCAGGGCTGCTTAAAGACAAGGGATCACCGGCGTTTTGCCCGGCCATTGCATCTAAGAACAGCGCCGCGTCGCCGACATCGCGGCCCATCGGGCCATTGACCGACAATTCATCGAAAGGATCGCCGGCGGTTCTTGCTACTCTGCCGGGGCTCGGTCTTAACCCGACGACCGAACAAAAACTAGCCGGGGTTCTAAGGCTGCCGCCCAAATCGCTTCCGCTAGCTAGCCACACTTGCCCGGTTGCCAAGGCCACGGCCGCGCCGCCCGACGATCCGCCGCAGGTGAGGTTGGTGTCCCATGGGTTAAGGGTGGCGCCAAACACGTCGTTGAAGGTGTTGGCGCCGGCGCCGAATTCCGGCGTGTTTGATTTGGCGATGACCAAGGCACCGCGTCGCTCCAAGGTCTCGACCATAATATCGGAGCTACTCGGGATGTGGTCCCGGTAAAGGAGCGAGCCAAATGTGGTGCGGACGCCCGCAACTTCGCTCAAATCCTTGATCGCGATAGGCAGACCGGCGAGCCAGCCGGCGGCATCCAAATCCCGGTTATCACCGTTCAGTCGTCCCGCCTCTTCGACTGCCCGGTCTACGCAAAGCGTCGGCAGGGCGTTTACCTTGCCATCCACATCTTGGATACGGGCAAGCGCCGCTTCGATCATTTCTTTGGGGCTAACCTCGCCGGCCTTCAGTTTTGTCACCGCGTCCCGGGCGCTTAATTCGATCAATGAAACCATGTTTTTCTTTCGTAAACGCGCATGTTTTTCTTTCGTAAACTCAACGGCGCTAGTCTTACACATTCAAGGGGGCAAAACCCATTTCCTTTTAAACAGCAGAATTGCTAAGAATTATACATGGAAATGTCACTGAATAGACATTTGGCGCATCGGTTGGTGCCGCTTGTCGTCGCATGTTTCGCCCTGATCGGGCCGATGGCCGCAAAATCTCTTGCCGCTGAAGCGGCGCTACGGTTTGCACTGCCGATCGATTGCACGCCGGGCACCGATTGCTGGATTCCCAATTATGTGGATACCGACCCCGGCCCGGGCGCCCGCGATTATGCCGGCGGGTCGCGTACCTATCAAAAACACAAAGGCGTCGATATCGCCATTCGCGACTACCGGGAAATGCAAAGGGGGGTCGCGGTTTTGGCTGCTGCCGATGGCGTGGTTGCCGGTGGCCGGGACAATATGCCGGATGTTGATTTTAAAACCCGCGACCCAGCATATTTAAAGGGCAAGGAATGCGGCAACGGCGTCGTTATCCAACATACAAAAATTTGGCGCACGCAATATTGCCACATGAAGCGCGGCAGTATCGCCGTGAAGAAGGGGCAAAAGGTGCGGGCCGGCACCCAGATCGGGCAAGTCGGCCTATCGGGGCGGACCGAATTTCCACATGTCCATTTTATGATATTTAGGCAAGGAAAATATGTTGATCCGTTTACCGGCGCCGCCCCCGGCGAGCCAGTGACCCCAGGCGCGACGCTTTGGCAGGAAAATGTGCGGGCCTTGATGCCCTACCGAGCGACCAATATTTATCACGCCGGGTTTGCCATCTCGAAACCGACAGCGACAGCAGCCCGGCGAGGCGATTATCAGAAGCCGACCCTGCAATCGCCTTTCGAGAGCCTCTTTCTTTGGATGGATATTTTCGGCGTTCACAATGCAGATTTGGTGACCATGCGCCTCCTTGGCCCCAAAGGGCAAACTTTGGTGGAGCGGAAAACGAATTTAAAGATGAAGAGACCACAGGCCCGCAAGTTTTTGGCCACCAGAATAAAGCATCCCGGCGGGCGTTGGCCGGCTGGCATTTACCGCAGCCAATTGTCGATCACACGGAATGGCCCGAACGGCGTTCAAACCTATCGCGCCGACCGGCGCGTCACCATTCGCTAGGGCGGCGGGTGACCAATGGCTGATACCCCAAAGAACCACCAAGGCGACCAATTCGCTATATTGCTGGACCAAGCCCGCGAAGTTTACGGCCAAGGTGATCTTTCCGCCGCCGCTCGGCTCTGCCGAGAAGCCTTGAAGCTGGATTCGAACAATTGGGAATTTCAGCAATTGATGGCCGCCGCTTTGAGCGATGCCGGTCTGTTCAGTCAGGCCCTGCCGTTCATGCTGCAATGCCTGGCACAGCGCGGCGCGGATTCTGCGGTGTTGTTCAATTATGGCGTTATTCTGCGCGGGTTGGACCGTTTTGGCGAAGCGGCGCGCGCTTTTCGCCACGCCGCCGAGGCCAGCCCCAAGCGCGCCGATTGCTGGTTTAATTTGGGCGAAACTCTGGCCCGCATGGAACGCCTCGGCGAAGCGCTGGAGGCTTTGTCGGAAGCAGTGCGCCTTGAACCTGAAAACGCCGATGCCTGGTTCAACCTCGGCAACGTCAACCGCGATCTGGGGCGCATTGATGAAGCGCTCGAAGCCTATGGAAAAGCTGCCGCGTCAGCGCCCGATCAAGCGGGGCCATTGAATAACATGGGCCTTGTATTCATTGAGGCGGGACGCGGAGAGGATGCCATAAACGCCTTTCGCGCCGCCATCAATGCCGATGAAACATCTGCGGCTGCATTTGATAATTTGGGCAATGCCTTGGCCGCTACGGGCGATGGGGACGGCGCCATTGCCGCGTTCCAAAATGCGCTGCGTCTGGTGCCCGACTACGCCGACGCACA
>JABMOP010000032.1 GCA_013204125.1 Rhodospirillales bacterium
ATATAGTCCATTTGGGGCAAGACTTGTAATCTTCACCCGTAATTTTTGCTTTTCTCATTTTGGGCGCATCAATTTCCGCCGCCCGGGAGTCCAAATTCATGACCGAACCAGCCGTTAAACGCTTACCCGCGGTAAAAACGTCGCGCGATCTGGCGCGCCTCGCGGTCAAAGCTTATTTATGCACACTCGGCGGCGAAAGCCAGTCCGAAACGGCTGGCTGGCCGTCGGCATCCCTGGTCACTATCGCCACCGCCTGGGACGCCAGCCCGGTTCTTCTGCTCTCGAACTTGGCCAACCACACGCAAAATATAGATCGTGATATGCGGGCAACAATCTTGTTCGATGGCACGGGCGGATATGCCAACCCGCAGCAAGGCCCGCGCGCCGCCTTCATGGGCACATTAAAGCCGACAAGGGACAAATTTCTGCACGAACGGTTTTTAGCGCGCCACCCCGAGGCCAGATTATACGCCGGGTTCGGTGATTTTGGGTTTTATAAAATGAAGGTCGAGCGCGTTCATTTCGTTGGCGGATTTGCGCGGGCAAATTGGCTGAAAGGCGGGGCCGTCACCTTGCCGGCGAAGGCCTGCACCGGCTTTGGCGATCTGGAAAAAGGCGCGCTCGCCCATATGAATGCCGATCATGCGGACGCGGTTGCAGCCTTCGGCCGAAATCTCCTTGGCCGGCGCGGCAAGCATTGGCGGATGATTGCGATCGACCCGGAAGGCTGCGATCTCAGATGCGGCAGCGGCGTTCACCGCCTGCCGTTCGGCGCCCTGATCAGCGATTCCAAAAGCCTCCGCCGGCGCCTTGTGGAACTGGCGGAACAAGCCCGGAAACAGGCCTGATCGTCGCCCAAATTTATTATGGACTTCCAGTTGAGAAGCGGTTGCACCCACCGATATCGGCGGATAGAGTTTCCCTGGTAGAAACCTATAACCATAAACAGATTTTAATCGCTAATTTCTGCTCAGGCGCCCTTTTGCGCCAGGCAGTTTCAGGAGTAACGGATGCCGGGAACCGAAGTCGGTCGGACGACAAATAAGGCCTTGTTAAGCTGGGTCAAAGAAATGGCGGACCTCTGCAAACCGGACCAGATACACTGGTGCGACGGCAGCGACGAAGAAGCCCAAGCCCTGTTCGATCAAATGGTCGAAGCCGGTACGCTTATTAAGCTCAATCAGGACAAGCGCCCGAACAGCTATCTGGCGCGTTCCGACCCAAATGACGTCGCCCGCGTCGAACATCGCACTTATGTTTGCTCCAAAGACGAAAAAGACGCCGGACCGACCAATAATTGGACCGATCCGACCGAAATGAAAAAGACCATGAACGGTCTTTTTGATGGCGTCATGCGCGGCCGCACCATGTATGTGGTGCCTTTTTCGATGGGGCCGCTGGGCTCGCACATCGCCCATATCGGCGTGCAATTGACCGATTCCCCTTACGTCGCGGCGAGCATGAAAACCATGACCCGTATGGGCCGCCAGGCGCTGGACGTGCTTGGCGACGGCGTCTTCGTTCCGTGCATGCACACCGTCGGCGCGCCGCTGAAAGCCGGCCAAAAAGACGTGCCATGGCCGTGCAACGAGACCAAATACATCGTTCAATATCCGGAAGAACGGTCGATCTGGTCCTATGGGTCCGGCTATGGCGGTAACGCCTTGCTGGGCAAAAAATGCTTTTCCCTCCGCATCGCGTCGGTGATGGCCAGAGAAGAAGGCTGGCTCGCCGAACATATGCTGATTTTGGGGCTGGAAAGCCCCAAAGGGATAAAAACTTACGTCGCCGCTGCGTTCCCGAGCGCTTGTGGTAAAACCAACCTCGCCATGTTGATCCCGCCCGAAGGCTTCGATGGCTGGAAGGTTTCGACCGTCGGGGACGATATCGCCTGGATCAAACCCGGCGAAGACGGTCGGCTTTATGCGATCAATCCCGAAGCCGGCTTTTTCGGCGTGGTGCCCGGAACATCATCGAAAACCAATCCCAACGCCATGGAAATGATGAAAAGAGACACCATTTTCACCAATGTCGCGATGACCGATGACGGCGATGTGTGGTGGGAAGGAACAGACGAAGATGCGCCCGACCATTTAATCGACTGGAAAGGCAA
>JABMOP010000367.1 GCA_013204125.1 Rhodospirillales bacterium
CCATCGCCATTGCCGAGCGCGACGGATACGCCTGGCGTTCGATGCGGTATGCCAAGCAATGGCGCGCCTGTTTGGAAGAAGCCCAAGGTGCCCTCAATGATATCGGTATCGGCGATGTTGCAGACCGGCTGGTGTCCGAACTGCCCTATGGCCAGCAACGTTTGTTGGAAATCGTTATTGCGCTTGTCTTGAAGCCGCGCGTTCTTTTGTTGGACGAGCCGGGCGCTGGTGTGCCGTCGTCTGAAGTGCATGTAATCCACGATGCGTTGGACAAATTACCGGCCGATATCGCTATATTAATTATCGAACACGATATGGATTTGGTGTTCCGCTTTGCCGCTGAAATCATCGTCCTTGTGCAGGGCGCCGTATTGACCCGCGATATTCCATCGCGCATCGCCGCCGATAAAGAAGTGCGGGCGGTCTATTTAGGCCGGAGCATGGAATGAGCACCAGTCTTTCCATCAAGGGGCTGACCGCCGGTTACGGCGAAACGATTGTCCTCGATAATATTTCACTGGAAGTGCCGGCCGGCGGCACGCTGGCAATACTGGGGCGCAACGGCGTCGGCAAGACAACGTTTTTGGCATCCCTGATGGGCCTGACCACAGTGCATGGCGGCGATATCCTCCTCGGCGATAAGCCGATCCAGTCGATGGCGACCCACCGCCGCAACCTCGCCGGGCTCGGCTATGTGCCGCAGGAACGTGAAATATTTCCGTCTTTGACGGCCGAAGAAAACCTCGCCATTTCGGTGCACGAAGGCGGCTGGTCCCTGGAGCAAGTGTTCGATTTGTTTCCGACATTGAAAGCGCGGCGCACCAACACCGGTAACAAGCTATCCGGCGGCGAACAGCAAATGCTTGCCGTTGGGCGCGCCTTGGTCGGCGCACCGCAAGTTTTGTTGTTGGACGAGCCGATGGAAGGCCTAGCACCCATCGTTATCGAGACTTTATTCGAAAATTTGGGGCGTATCAGAGATGAAAGCGGCCTGACGATTTTGCTGGTTGAACAGAAAGCCGATCTTGCCTTGGATTTTGCCGAGGCCGCCATCATCCTTGATCGTGGCCACATCGTTTACCGCGATACCAGTGCAGCCTTAAAAGCGGACGAACAAGCCCAGCATCAATATTTGGGCGTCGGCGAAATAGACTAAAATTCCAAAGCCGCCGGCCCCGGTTTGCCCATAATCATATCGGCGCCTTTTTCCCCAATCATTATCGCCGTTGAATTGGTGTTGGCGCCGGTCACCGTCGGCATGATCGACGCATCGACAACGCGCAAAGATTTAATTCCCAGCACTTTCAATTCACCGTCGACCACGGCGCCGTCATCGGTTCCCATGCGACAGGTGCCGACCGGGTGGTGGTCCACTTCGGCGCTGGCCCGTATATAGGCGTCCAATTCCTCGTCCGATGCGCAGGCTACCCCCGGTTTCAATTCGCTTTCGGTGACAGCGGCAAGCGGGTCTTCTGCGACGATGCGGCGGACGGCTCTGGCGCCCTCGCGTAACACGGCGCGGTCGGCTTGGGCCGATAAGAAATTGAACTGGATGCGCGGGTGATCATTGGGATCAGCCGATTTAAGCGTCAATTGGCCGCGCGATTCCGGGTGCAGCCCGACGATGCGGAAGGTGAAGTAATGGCCGCGCGGTTTCTTAACCAATGGGAATCACATATGGGCATCCAAGGCCACCGGGCTCATCAAGAACTCGATATCCGGTCGGTCGAGGCCCTCCCGAGTTCTGATAAACGCCGAGGCGGTCATCGGCAGGGCGGCGGCGGGGCCATCATGGGTGACGAACCAGCGCGCCACCGATGCAACCATCCGATCGAAGCGTAGCATCGGATCAAATGTGATTGGCTGATTGCAGGCGTAGGTCATATGAAACGATAAATGGTCGTGCAGATTTTTCCCGACATTGGGCGCATCGGCCTCCAGGTCTATTCCATGGGCCGCCAGATCATCCGCCGGGCCGATGCCCGACAACATTAATATTTGCGGCGAATTATAGGCGCCGCCGGATAAAATCACTTCGCGCCGCGCTTTGGCCTCTTTCATCGCGCCGCCCTGCCAATATCGAACGCCAATTGCGCGACCGTCTTCGATCATCACTTTAGCGACGAGGGCGTTGGTTTCTGCGTTTAAATTTGCGCGGGCGAGGGCCGGGTGTAGGTATACCCGCGCTGCCGATGAGCGCCGCCCGCCGCCGATGGTGAAATCGGTGGGGCCAATGCCTTCTGGCTCCGCACCCGCAAGATCGCCGGAGCGGGGAAAACCAGCCGCCTCTCCTGACGCAAGTAAGTAATCATATAGCGGGCTTTGTTTTTCAGGTTGCGATACGCGGAGCGGCCCGTCGCCGCCGTGATGACTGGTCTCGCCGCGCCAATTGTTTTCGGCACGTTTGAAATAGGGCAATACATCGCCAAAGCCCCAGCCGGTCAGCCCCATTTGCCGCCATTGGTCGTAATCCAAGGGGTGGCCGCGCGCATAGACCATGGCGTTGATTGAGGACGAGCCGCCCAAAACCTTACCGCGTGGCAGGAAAATGTTGCGCCCATCCAGGTTCGCCTCCGCCTCCGTATAGTAGCCCCAGTTATAGCGGGGATCAGGCCAGATTTTGCGCATGGCGATGGGCATGGAGAGAAACGGGTTGTTGTCCGGTCCGCCGGCTTCCAACAAAAGGACGTTGGTGTCTGCGTCTTCGGAAAGGCGATTGGCCA
Source organism: Rhodospirillales bacterium (assembly GCA_013204125.1). Classification (GTDB taxonomy): domain Bacteria; phylum Pseudomonadota; class Alphaproteobacteria; order Rhodospirillales; family UBA2165; genus JABMOP01. Next base: position 2,724 of record JABMOP010000367.1, read on the forward strand.
ACACGCACCCGGCCGAGCCGGCGCCGACGATGATGTAGTCGAATTCTTGTGCATTTTTCTGGGCGTCGTTTTTCGCCATTTATCCGTCCCCCTATTATTTCCGGCGCTCGGTCCGGATCAGATAATAACTACTGACTACAATAATGGCTGCGCCGACATAGCTCCAGGCCGAAGGAAACTCGGCGAACCAGATCAGCCCGATGATAAAGCCGAAGACGATGCGTAAATAATCGAACGGCAGGACAAAGCTGGTTTCGCCGATACCTATCCCGTGGGTAAACAAAGACTGTCCAAGGACGCCTAGAAAACCCATTACCACCAATAAGGCGAGTTCGGTCCAGGTCGGCGTCTGCCAGAAAATCAGTGCTGGAATAGCACCAAGCACGGTCGTTATGACCGTGAAGTAAAATATGATGACGATGGTCGGCTCGGTGCGGCTCAAGATTTTGACCACTAAAATAACCAGCGTTGCCGTTACGGCGCCGCCGACAGCCGACAGGTACCAAATATTAAAGCCGTCGCCGAACGGCCGGGTGATTATGATGATGCCGATAAATCCGACAATGGCGGCCCCGGCCCGTTGCTTGCCGATCACTTCGCCCAAGAACAACCCAGCCAGAAAAACAGTGAATAGCGGCCTTGAAAATTGGATGGTCATGGCGTCGGCCATAACGATATGCACGACCGAAAATATCATCGCGACATTGCCGAGAAATCCAATGCCGCCGCGTAACAGGTGAAGTTTGAATTTGTCGGTCTTGAGATTGATAAAGCCGTAGCGCCAAACCACCGGAAAAAGAATTATAAATCCGGCTAGAAAGCGCATGAACACGATCACCGGCACCGGCAGGGATGCGCCTAAGAATTTGGCGATAGACGCCATAACCGTCAGGCAAAAGGCGCCCGATATGACGAGCAAAGCGCCGCGGATATTGGCGCTGGCTCTGTCGGATTTTGGAGATGCGGCGGGTGTGTCGGACATGTTTTTTCTGTGTTGAAGCTTCAAGGAATGTGTCACAGAAATCCCTAGCTGCAAAGGCAACTCGCTGAATGGTGGACAACATCCTTGTCCAAGGAATAAGTTTTGAGAAAGCCGCGCCCAGGCCCAATAAATACCACTGAGGATAAAAAGCTCATGAGCGACGCCAGCAAAGTCACCACGGCCACCAAGATTGTTCAGCGTCCGGCATCGGCGCGGAGCTTTGATGTGGAGGCTGATATTTGTGTTGCCGGCGCAGGCATTTCCGGTATATCGGCGGCGATAGAGGCGGCGCGATTGGGGCGCAAGGTGGTGTTGGTGGATGGGTTGCCGGCCTTGGGCGGCCAAGCGGTCAATTCGATCATCGGGACATTCTGCGGTGTTTTCCACAATGGCGACGACCGCTATCAATTCACCTATGGCATCGCCGACGAAATCCTCACCGATCTCGGCGCTAGCGGTGATTTGTATTACCGGGTCGGCCCCGGCTGGACGACGGTGTTCTACGACGAAGTGGCGCTTGGCCGCTGGATCGAAGAAGCCATCGTCAAAGAAGGCATCGAATTGGTCCTGGGCGCCACCATCCGCGGCGTCAGCTTAAATGACCGGCGCATTGGCGAGCTGGATATCGCAACGCGCTACGGCGACGTGCGCTTGAACGCGGGCGGTTTTGTCGACGCCACCGGCGATGCGGTGCTCGCCTGGCTGGCCGGGTTGCCGTGCCGGGAACCCGCCGATGGCCCGATCTATGGATCGCAAATGGTGGTGCTTGAAAATGTCCATATGGATAAAGCGCCAAGCCGCGAAGAGCTAGCCGAGGTGATGGCGGATAAAGCCAAAGATTACGGCGTCGTCCGCGAAGACGGGCTCGCCTTTTTCTTCGAAGGCAAAGGCACTGTGGCGCTCAACATGACCCATATGGAAACGCCACTGGAACCCTTGGCTGCGTCGCGAATGGGGTTGGAAGGCCGCGCCCAGACCCGCTACGCCATCGATCTCTTAAAAGCCGAATTTCCAGATTGCTTCAAGGATGCCACGGTTCGTGCCTATGGCTTCCCGGGTATCCGCCAAACCCGCTGGATCAAGGGCAAATACCAACTCACCGTCGAAGATGTGCGCTCGGCCCGCAAATTCGACGATGGAGTGGCGCGCACCGCCTGGGGGTTAGAGATCCATAACGACAAACATAAACTTTATTGGGAAGGCTTTGATAAGGGCGAACATGTGCATCAAGTGCCCTTGAGCGCCATGGTGTGCCCCGATGCCGATAATCTTGTCGCTGCCGGGCGCTGCATCGACGGTGACGTGGCGGCGTTATCCAGCGTTCGTGTCATGGCGCCGTGCATGGCCATGGGCGCGGCGGCTGCCCACGCCCTTGATCTCGCCGGGTCCGGCAGCATCCACCAGATCGATATGGCGGCCCTCAAAGACCGCCTGAAAGATAATTTGGAACGCCGGGACTACCGGGACGAGGCAAACCCTTAAGTCTTCCCCGCCTTGGTAATTTCTACCGTCCCCGCATCGCCATCAACGCGCACCCAATCGCCGGTTTCGATAACGTCCAGCGGATCTTGATCCAGTTTGGTCACGGTTGGGGTGCGCATAACAACAACGCCCAAGGCAACTTTGGTGGTCATGTCATTAAATATAACCGCTTTCGGCGCAGTGCCGGCGAGCCTTGCGGTGTGAAACGCCGCCGACCAGCCGCTTGATCCTTTGGCGCCTGGAAACACCAACACCTTGTCTTTGAAACTTTGGCCGAC
>JABMOP010000368.1 GCA_013204125.1 Rhodospirillales bacterium
ATTACGTTTCGTGCTCGCCCTACCGGGTGCCGATCGCCCGCCTCGCCGCCGCCCAAGCCGCATTGATGAACGGCGAAAATGTTTTTGTGGACGCTTGAGAGATGGATGCGAAATCAATCAACAGCGTAGAGGCGCTTCGCGAAATTTATGCCGAACCTTCGGGCCGCGCCGTTTCCAAGCAGCTTTCGGCGCTGGACGCGCATTGCCGCAAATTCATATCCCTTTCGCCGTTCATGGTGCTCGGCACGGTCGGCGACGTCTCGCCCAAGGGTGATCATCCGGGCTTCGTCCAAGTGCTCGGCGACAACGAAATATTGATCCCCGATCGTCACGGCAATAACCGGCTGGATTCGATGCAGAATATTCTGACCAATCCTAAGGTCGGGTTATTATTTTTCATCCCCGGCGTCGACGAAACCCTCCGCATCAATGGCACCGCGGAAATTACCAACGATGCTGCATTGTTGGCGCCGATGGCAATCAACAATAAGGTCCCGGCGACCGGCTTGATCGTTCATGTGGAAGAAGCCTATCTGCACTGCGCCAAGGCGCTGAAACGGTCCAAATTGTGGGACGCGGAAACGCGGATCGAACGATCGGAACTGCCGAGTTACGGCGAGATGGTGACCCGCCAAGTGGGCGCCGATGCGGAGGACATCAATCAGAACTATTCGGCTTCGGTACAAAAAGATATGACCGAAGAAGGGCGGGAGTAATCTCCCAAGGAGTAAAAATTATGGCGATTGATCTGCATACCCACTACGTGCCGGAACCACTGGTCGAAATATTTAAACGCCGCACCTTCGCGCCGATGATTTCGAAAGGCGAAGACGGCAAGCAAACCTATCACATGCCGCACGGGGTGCTGGACTTCACTTCCGCCTATTCCGATATGGATGCGCGGCTTTCCTTCATGGACGAGCTTGGTGTGTCGGCGCAAATGCTGTCCTTTCCCGGGCTGTTCGGCGCAGATAGCTTGCCGGCCAACGAAGCTCTGCCGATCTGCCGGGCCTTCAACGATCACGTGGCCGGCTTGGCGGCGGCGAACAAGACCCGCTTTGCCGGAGTTGCGACTTTGCCCGTCGCCGACATGGATGCGGCGGTGGCCGAATATAAGCGCGCGCGGGAACTAGGCCTGATCGGCGCAGTATTACCGAATAATTTTTTCGTGACCTTGGATTGGGCGAAAAAAATCGCTCCGGTGATGGCGGCGGCGAGCGAACTTGGCGGTCATATATTCATCCATCCCGGCCCGCGGCCCGATCAGCGCCCGGATCTGGAAGCCGACTATACGCCGATGAGCCGCGATAATATGGCGGCCCGCGCCGCCCTCGATGTTCAATCGGCGGTCGGTCACGCCATGGTAACGCTCTTGTTCACCGATTATCTCGATGCCTTTCCCGGTATCTCCCTGCACGTTGCGAATTTGGGCGGCACGCTCCCCGATGTGATCGAACGCATCGATCATATGAGCATCACGCGGACGCCGGACGCGCCGCTCCCGTCCTCCAGGGCGCGCCGGGTGCATGTTGATTGCTCGTCCTTAGGGCCACGGGCGATTGAAATTGCGGTCTCGTTGTTTGGCGCCGAACATATCGTGCTCGGCACCGATTGCCCGATCTTCAGAACCGATTGGTCCTTGAACGCCATCGACAACGCGCAAATATCGGACGCCGACAAAGAAGGCATCCGATCTAAAAACGCAATTGGATTGCTGAACTCGGTTTGGCCGGAACTAAAGACTTAAAATTAAAGCCGCTTACTTCATGGCGAAAATCACAAATTCCCGCGGCGAGAGCCGGTCCACCAGCTGCGCATTGATGCTGAGTTCGCGCCGGCAAAAATCGAGATAGTGTTTGGGGTCGCCGTAATAGAGCGTGTTTTCTCGGCCTGGATTATCGGTGCTCAACATATTGAAGCCGAGTCCGATCCGCGTTTGTGACCACAGATGGGCCAAGCTTTCTTCGACCATCCGGGTCCATTCGCCGTCGCCCGCATACATCTTCATATTGTAGGTGCCGGAGACGAAAGAATAATCCGCCTGATGGGTGGCGGTGTGGCTGAGAATAAATTCGCAGCGCGGATCGGGGATTCTCTTTTTCGCCATTTTCACCATTTCCGGGCTGATATCGTAGCCGTAGTAGCGGCCATTTTTAAGCGCCGGGAGGTCACCAAACGAATCGAACATCGGCGCATAGCCGCAGCCGAGATCGTTTACGGAAATCGGCTGGTCTTCGCCGAGATGGGAGATAAGCCCGGCGAATATCTGGAAACGGCGCAGCATGCGTTCCGGGTCGGTCCAGGCGAGCGCTTTGTGCTCCGGCCCATAGACCTCGACCGAGCGCCCAAATATTCGCGCAACCGGGTCCAGCAAATAGGTATCGTAAGCCGGCCCGTCCCCGGTCATGGTGTATTGGTCATCCAGGTGGGGGGCGCCGGCACGATCACGGCGTCACCGGATTTAAGCGGCGTTCCGCTGGCAAGCGCTTGTTCCATGACCTCGATCCGCAGAAGAGCTATGGCGCGCATGTCTGATCCGGATTTGATGGTTCCGGCGTCTTTGCCGTTCACCGTAATTGGCGTTCCAGGTTTGGGCAGCGGGCCATCGATGTTTACCGGAAACAAGCGGCGTTTAACCAAGCCCCGGTGTTTGGTGCGCGCCGTCAATTCCTGGCCCATGTAGCAGCCTTTGTCGAAATCGACGCCGTTAAGTTCTTCAAACCCGCATTCCAGCAAGGTCGATTTGTCGATGTCCATATCGCGGCTTCCGTCGGGAAGGCCTAACTCCAAACGCAAAGCTTCGTAGGCGCCGGCGCCCGCTACCGGCAAATCCAAGTCTTCGCCTGGCGGTAAGATCACGCGCGCGCCCATTTCGGAAATTCTAGGATCGATAAATGCGCAGCCGCCGTTCAGAGCCTTCGCCGCGCCGGGCGCTGGGTCAAGCCCGAGGGCTTGGGCGGCGCCCACCCCGATGATTGCCGCCACTTTGAAATCTGTCTCCGACAATTCGACCTTGGCGCGCAGCTTGAACA
>JABMOP010000369.1 GCA_013204125.1 Rhodospirillales bacterium
CCCTGGCGATATCCTTGGGGCCAAGCCATATTTCGGCTTATCAGCTGATCGTCGAGCCGGGCACCGAATTTCATCGGCAGAAAGTCGCCGAAGCGCCACCGGATCTCGGCGCCGCGATGTTTGATTGGGCCGGCGAAGCCTTATCCAATGCGGGTTTTCCGGCCTACGAGATTTCCAACCATGCGGCGGCGGGCGAAGAATGCCGCCACAATCTAGTCTATTGGCAAGGCGATGATTATTTGGGCATCGGTCCCGGCGCGCATGGTCGTCTTTCAAGGCGCTCGAACGAAGGTGATTACGTATTCGAAATGACATTGGGGCTTCGCCACCCGGCGGCGTGGCTAAAAGCCGTAGCCGAAACCGGTTCAGGCACCCATAAACGGCAGAAATTAACGGCTTCCGAGCGCTGCATTGAGTTAATCTTGATGGGCTTGAGGCTTACCGATGGCATCAGTATTGTGGATTTTCAGCACAAAACAGGAGTGCCGATCATCGATTGCATCAATTCCAGGGCGCTGGACGCGATGATCGCCGAAGGCTATTTGGAACTCGGCGAAACCCATCTTAAAGCCTTGAAATCCGGGCTTATTCGCCTGAATTCGGTGCTCCAACATCTGCTCGATGACGATGTCTAAATCTTAGTTTGTTTCGATATCGAAACGAGTGGGCGCGGGATCGATCACTTTGCTCTGCCCGCGCATCACTTGATGGATGGCAAGACCGCGCCTTGTCACCCCTTCGGGCAGGAAGCGGAAAAGGCCATCGCGACCGGTAAATCCGACCGGCGATAGGATTTCGCTCAAATCAAATTTTCCGTCATTGCGCGCAAATACGGCGGCGATGGCCGTCGCATCATACGGCAAAGTGGCGATCCGCGGCGGCGCTTTCCCATAAATCTGCCTATATTGGGTGATGAATTCGGCGCGGCTGGCGGGCGGCGGCGCGGCAAACCAGGCGTTTAACAGCGCCGGCTCCTTGCCGATCCCGGGCTGATCCCATTGACCGGTGCCGAGAATTTTTATTATTTTTGGGTCGATATCGAAATGCGGCAGAAGCGCGGCGATCGCTTCCAGGCGTTTGCCGCCTTCGGCAATCAGCAATGCATCGAACGGAACATCGCCCAAAGTCTGTAGATTTTTTAGCCGCCGAAGACCGCCGTCGGCAACATCGTCGGTACGGCTTTCAAGCGCGCCGCGTTGGGATAAAAGACGTTGGCGGCGGGAATCGTAATTCGCCAGTGTGCGCACCACCGGCGTTAAATCTTCGGCCAAGGGATCGTAGAAATCGGCGCTGGTGATGCCGGCGCCAATTTCCCGGGCGGTGTTCGATAAGGCGTCGGCGACGGCGGTGCCATAATCATTATCCGGCGCAAGCAATGCAAAATTGCGCAATCCTTTGCGATAAGCGTAGCGGACAACCCGGTCCACTTGTTCGCCGGGCACAAAGCCCATCGTGAATATGCCGTCGCCCGAAATACGCCGATCATTGGAAAAGGCAATGACTTTGACGCCCGCAGCGCGGGCCGCCGGAGCCACCGCTTCGACCGATTGCGACAACAGCGGCCCAAGAATCAACGTCGCCCCGTCGCCGATGGCCAATGCAACGGCATCCGCGGCACCGCCGGCGGTGCCGCGCGTATCTTGCGGCAACAATTCGAAATTTTTATCGGCGAAATGAAACAGCGCCAATTGAGCGGCGTTCAACAGCGCCTGACCGAGTACCGCGTGGGGCCCGGAAAGCGGCAACAACAAGGCAACGCGCGGCACATCCGATTTAAGCGGCGGCGGCGGCGGCGCCTCATAGCGGGCTTGGTCTACCGCTTGGGCGGCAACGCCCCGAAGTTCTGGGTGCGGCGGATCGGCGCCGAGCGGCGTTTCCCTTGGTGTCTCTTGCCGAGCGGTGGCAGGCGGCGTATCTGCGGGCCGGGCCGCATTCTGGGGCGGCGGCGGTGGCAATTCTGGCCCTAAAGCGGCTTGTGCTTGCACGGCAAATTGGCGGCTTGGAGGAATAGCCGGGTCCAATCCAGGCGGCACGCGAAGCGGCTCAGAAGCCATCCTTGGCGCGACCGGCCAACGGCGCACAGGATACGCCGGCGCCGGGCGGGTTGCTTGAGTGCCAGGTCGCCCCTTAGGTTGATTTTGTTCAATTGGCGACGCTTGCCTATTAGAATTTATTGGCAGAAATTGACCGTTGGCGCATGCGGACAACAAAATAGGCGCCAACAGAAGAAGCCCCGGCCCAATACGCCGAAACGACCCCGATCGAGGCGATAAAAATGGCGGCAAAG
>JABMOP010000370.1 GCA_013204125.1 Rhodospirillales bacterium
GCGCTGGATCATCGATCCGATCGACGGCACCACCAATTTCGTCCACGGCATTGCCCATTTCGCGATGTCCATCGCCCTCCAGGAACACGGCAAGATCACCGCCGGCATCGTCTTCAACCCGATCACCGAAGAATTGTTCGCCGCCGAAGCCGGCCAGGGCGCCTATCTCAACGACCACCGCATCAGGGTTTCATCCAGGGGCGCCATGGAAAATTCAATTTTTGCCACCGGCATCCCGTTCCTAGGCCGAGGAGACGAAAAAGATCATCAGAAATTCATGAAGGAAATGTCCACCGTCATGGGGATCAGCGCCGGGATCAGGCGGTTCGGCTCCGCCGCCTTGGATCTGGCCTTCGTTGCCGCCGGGCGCCTTGACGGGTTTTGGGAAACCGGGCTCAAATCCTGGGACATTGCCGCCGGCATCATATTGGTGCGCGAAGCCGGCGGCTTGGTGACCGATATCGACGGCCGCGATATGCGCTTGGAAGCCGGCACCATTTTGGCCGCCAATGCGAACCTCCATCAGCCGCTTGGCAATGCTCTGCGCAAAGCCCGTAAAGAATAAAATTTCCACAAAGGAGAGCGTCATGGACGACGAATTATTGGACCGCCTTCAAATCCGCGATCTGGTTGAAAATTGGGCGCTTTGGCGTGACGCCGGATTTTGGGAAAAATTCCGCACCTGCTGGCACGACGACGGCAGGATGATGGCGACCTGGACCCAAGGCACCGGCGACGAATTCATCGAGATCACCAAGAAAGGTTTTTATGGTGACACATCGATCCTGCATTTCCTGGGCGGCACCACCATCGAATTGAATGGTGACCGCGCCATCGTCCAAACCAAAATGACGATTTCCCAGCGCGCACCCGTCCAGGGCGTCTGGGTCGATGTCGTCTGCACCGGTCGGTTTTTTGATTTTATCGAAAAACGGGACGGCGTCTGGCGTGTCACCTTGCGCCAGCCGATCTATGAAAAAGATCGCATGGACCCGATCGAAGTCGGCGCCAAGCTGGAACTGGATTCCGAAATCTTAAATAGCTTCCCGATCGGCTATCGCCATTTGGCTTATCTGCAATCGGGCCTCGGCTTCGATGTAAAACGCGATATGCCGGGCCTCCTGGGCGCGCGCGTCGAAGAACTCTACGCCGCCGGCGAAGCCTGGATCAAAGGCGGCGATATCGTCTGGAGCTAGGCTCCGCCGCCGACTTCACGCCACATACCATGCCCGTATTGGCCGGGAATGCTATTTCACATAACGTATATACGTATATGGGTTTTAAATACACGTATGGATATGAATTACGCGCGTAATTTCTTGCGCCCATAGTAATCAAATTGGTCGGTTCGATTGAATTTGAGCGCCCTTATCCCCACCTAATTGACAGTGATTATTAGTATTCATCACTCACCTGTTTGAACTGCAAGGGTGCGCCGCGGCGTATCGGAGGCATAAAATGAGTGCCGGTTTTATAAGACGGCATTTATATACGGTCATTGCGCTGTTGGTCGTGTTGATCTTGATCTCGGCTCCCTTCCCTGCGCCTGCCCAGCAAAACGGAAAAACAACCGCCATTGTTTCTATTACTAAAAACTTCGCCCCCTATCATTGGGTGGATGAAAGTGGCAAACTTAAAGGTTTCGCCCTCGACGTCGCCAAGGAAATCCAGAAAATTTCAGGCCTCACATTTGAGTATAAGATTTTTGATGGCTGGGAGCCGGCGCTTCAAAGTATGCGCGAGCGTAAATCCGATGTCCTCATCAGTATCGGCATCACCCCCAAACGCGGGGAATACCTTGATTTCACACGGCCTTATGAAACCTTGCGCATTTCTCATTTCATCCGCAAATCGACTGTCGACATCGAAACGGCCGCCGATTTGGCCGAGCGCAAGGTGGGCGTTATCCGTGTAAACCGGGGCCGGACCCTTCTTGAAGCCAGCGGGCATTCGAAATTAGTCGTCTTCGAAGGGTTGGATCAGGCCCTGTTCGCGCTATTATCCGGCGAAGTGGATAGCGTTGCCTACCCGGAAACTATTGCCTGGAAGGCCGCCCGCGCCGCCGGCATCGACCCTTTAATCAAACCCATCGGCCCGCCTTTGTTAGAGGTTAAACGAGCCATTGGCGTCGCCAAGGGCAAACCGGAATTGCTTGCCAAACTGGACGCGGCCGTTGCGACATTCATCGCATCCGATGCCTACCGGCGCCTCATCGCCAAATGGTTCGGCACGCCGAAACCGTTCTGGAATTCGGGCCGGGTCGCCATCGCCGGAGCCGTGCTCGCGGTTATATTTATGATCGGATTTTTGGTGTACCGAAACCGCGCGGTATCGAAGTTCAATCTTGAACTGCGCGGCACCATTTCGGCCAAGGACGAAGCCGAAGCGGAGCTTCGGGAAATGCATACGAATTTAGAGAATTTGGTGGCCGTGCGAACGCAGACACTGGAACAGGAAATTAGCGAGCGCGAGCGCGTTGCAGCGGCATTGTCAGAAAGCGAGGAAAGCTATCGAACGCTTCTCTCGCAAATGCATGACGGTGTCATTGCGGGCTACGAGGGATCGATATCCTTCTCCAATGACGCGGCTACCCAAATTACCGGATACGGTGCCGGCGAGATGACCGAGATGGGCTTTGACGCTCTCTTAATGCCAGAAAGCAGACAACGGGTTGTCCAACGACGGCTGAATCGGGGCTTAGGTAAAGACGTGCCCGATCTCCATCAACTGGAATTTCTGCACAAGGATGGCAATTCAGTTAAAATTTGCTTGGTTAATGTCAGGCATTTTCAAGATAACGAAGGCAAGGAAGCCACTCTTGCCACCTTTAAAGATATCACCGACCTCAAACGCGCCGAAGCGGAATTGCACCATGCGCAGAAAATGGAAGTGCTTGGCAATTTGACCGGCGGCACCGCCCATTCGCTGAATAATCTATTGGTGCCGATTGTCGGGCTGGGACAGATGCTGCATGACGGCTTGCCGGAAAATTCGAGCCAAAGAGAAATGACCGGGGTTATATTGGAAGCCGCCGAATCGTCCCGGGAACTGGTCGCGCGCATGCTAACCTTCAGCCGCCAGGACGATCCGCAAATGGAATTGGTGGACCTCTGTAAAATTACCAAAAAAACCCTCGATCTGTTGAAAAAATCCATCCCGACGACCATTACAATCGACGCTGAATTAGACGAAAACATCGGAGCCACATTTGCCGACCCTGCCCAAGTAGAAACGGTACTGATGAACTTAATCACCAACGCGGCCGACGCCATCAATGGCAATGTCGGGACGGTTAAAGTCACCCTGTCGCGCGCCGAACCTAAAATTTTAGGAGACGAGAAGGCGAAAATGGCATTCGAATTTATCAAAATGAGCGTGTCCGATAGCGGATCAGGCATGAGCGATGACGTCCGCGAACGCATATTCGACCCTTTCTTCACCACCAAAAACGTGGGCGAAGGCACGGGCCTGGGCTTGGCGACGGTTTACGGTCTGGTCAGGCAGCACAACGGAATGGTCAATGCTTACAGCGAAGTGGGCAAGGGCACGACCTTCA
>JABMOP010000371.1 GCA_013204125.1 Rhodospirillales bacterium
ATACCAGCCGACGGTGAGTTTGAACACCGTATTGGAAAGTCTCAAAACCGTCCCAGAAATGAAAATCCGTAGTTGGAAAGACGTGAAACTGCTGGATCTCAGGCCAAAGCAGGGAACGATAAAAGCACGCAATTATGATGAGCTCGAAGTGCAGGTGGACGCGAAAACCGGCGCGATCCTCTCCGTCCGTCAAAGGTGGAATGATATCGTGATGCGCATGCATGATGGCGGCGCTTGGGGGCTCAGACTTTTGATATTCCTCCCCGTTGCCATGGTGGCGATATTAATTGCGATGTCCGGCTTGTACCTTCAGGTTCAAATTACGGTAAATAAATTTCGCCACCGCGACCGCAGGCGGGGGTCGGTGTCTGAAATAATCGCGGGTGAAGTTAAGCCGAAAGCCCGGCGCCGTTTCAACTTGATTGTATTTTGCCGTAAGTATCATTACGTGCTCGGATTTGTGGTCATTATCCCCTGGTTGATTGTCGCATCTTCGGGGTTGCTGTTACAGGTCCGCTATGAAGTCCCCTGGGTCATGCCTCAGCTCCAAAAAGGCAGTGAAGGCGCGCCGACCTTTCAATTCGAAAATATTCTAAGAAAGGCTAAGCTTATTCCAAATATCGGGATTTCCGATTGGCGAGATGTATGGCGCCTCTACGTCTACCCCAATGAGGGGATTGTTTCGATCCGGACTAAAAAAAGATGGCAGGTCCAGTTCGATGCTCAAACCGGAGAACTTCTCGATCTGTCCAGGCGCCGGACAGACCTCATAGAAGACGTCCACGAAGGTAAATGGATGGGCGCCAATTTATGGCTGTTTTTACCCGTTCATATTTTGTCAGTATTCCTTTGGGGGTTTGGCATAATCCTAGCGTTTGAACGGAAAATTCCAGCAACTCAAGCTGTCTCAAAGACCGTAAAATTACTCTCGGAGCGAAAAATTTATAAAAAAAGCGCATAATCTGTAGGAAAGCCCAAAATCGTACCTACATACCGTCTAAGTCTGGCCGAATTTTAAAATAGCGCCGGTCAGAGTTTAACGGGTTTGGTAAGGGGATTGAGGGTGACGGTATTTGAAGGAACAGGATTCCCTGGTAAAGGGAATGCCGGGCTAACGGGAAATATTGTTTCCTACCAGCCGGCAACTAAGAGCGTTGTAGCAACAGCGGGGACCGAGCGGCGTTTGGCTGCGATTTTAGCCGCCGATGTCGAAGGTTACAGCCGTATGATGGGCGCCGATGAAAAAGGCACTCTCGAAACGTTACGCGATTGCCGCGCCATTATTGACAGCCTCATAGCCCGGCATTATGGACATTTTGTCGGCTCCGCCGGCGATAGTGTCCTTGCCGAGTTCGCCAGCGCCGTTGACGCCGTGGAGTGTGCTCGCGCCATTCAGCAGGAAATTTGGGTGACCAATGCCGAATTACCGCTAAATCGGCGGATGAACTATCGCATTGGCGTCAATCTAGGCGACATAATTGTCGACGGATCAAACATTTACGGTGACGGGGTGAATATTGCCTCCCGGCTCGAAGGCCTGGCCGATACCGGTGGCATCACAATTTCCGGGAGCGTGTTTGAACAAGTAAAAAACAAGGTCGATTTCGAATTCGACAATATGGGGCCGCAAAGGGTCAAGAATATCGAGGATCCTATTACCGTCTATCGCATGCGTATGACGCCCGATGATCGTCCTCATTTGGCGATTAGTCCGAAAATTCAAACCTTTATTGCGGGCCTCATAGTCGGTGTGCTGGCCCTGATATTCGTCGAAGCCACCGGCGTCTATGCCTGGCTGACCTATTATCAGGATGACAGCACGATAATTGCTGCCAGTGCCGAGCCTAAGGTGAGCCTTTCCGCGGCGGAGGCGGGAAGATTACGAGTCTCGGCCCTCCCTCGAAATCTTTCGCCGGGCACCACTTTTCAGCAATGCGCAGATTGTCCGGCGATGGTGATTGTGCCCGCGGGAAGCTTTATCATGGGTTCTCCCGATACCGAGAAGGGACGCCACCCATCCGAAATCGAAGGCCCTCAGCACCGGGTCACGGTGGCCAAACCTTTTGCGGTCGGGCAGTTTGAAGTCACCTTTCGGTCATGGGACGCCTGCATCGCCGCCGGCGGATGTACCCAAAAACCCCAGGATCGTGGATGGGGACGCGGCAATCGCCCGGTTATATATGTGAGTTGGTTCGACATCCAAAAATATGTGAGATGGCTGAGTAATCTCTCGGGCCAGCAATACCGGCTGCCCTCCGAAGCCGAATGGGAATATTTCGCCCGCGCGGGCAGCAAGACGCGATATTGGTGGGGGGATAATATCGGCGTTGATAAGGCGATATGCCTCGGATGCGGCCAACGCTTCAACGGGTCTATCACTGCCCCAACGGGATCGCTGGCGCAAAACCCGTTTGGGCTCTACGACGTGCACGGTAATGTTTATGAATGGGTTCAAGATTGCTGGAACGGAACTTATGCCGGCGCGCATTCCGACGGCACGGCGTGGGTGAATGGCGATTGTTCCTTGCGCGTATTACGCGGCGGCGCCTGGGGCAAAGAGGCGGAAAATTTGCGGTCCGCGAGACGTATCAAGGACCCGCCGAGTTTACGTAGCGGCAAGCGTGGTTTCCGCGTCGTCATGACCCTACCAAAATAACCGCCCTACCGCTTATTGTTCAAATACCGATGCAGGAATTTCATCTGCGGCGCGCGCCAGTTATTTTTTAGCGAAATTTCGTCGCCAAATTCCATGTAGGGGTCATTGGCTTCGGTGTAGGCGGGCCAATCGGGCAGGCCTTCGCCGCCGTTTGGATTGCCGGTTCGGGCGAAACGCAGGAAGGCATCCATCATGACGTCTGATATCGCGAAATCGGTGTCGTCATAACCATCGCCGGCGTCTTTCACATTCCCGAACACATATTCCACATCGTCGCCGTGGCCGGGTGCGCCGTCCATACCGGGCGCCCGCCGGGTGAAGACGTAGCGGAATGTTTTTGGCTCCCGCGCCGCCATTTCGGCGGCCACGCGCCATGACCCGTATGTGAATTGCGTATCGCCGAACAATTCGCCGAGGCGCGGTTTCATCTCGGCTTCCGTTGTCGCCGGATAGAGGGCGATCGCTTCATCGGTCTGATCGGCGAAATTCGTTTCCATGATTTCGCGGTAATCTTCCATGGTTTCGATCGGCCAACCGGCAACCCCCCAGGACCCTTCGTCTTCCATATTGCCGACGATCACCGGCATGACGTTGATGGCGCCGGTCGAATAGGCGTCTTGTTCTTCCAGCGGAATGACCCAGCCGTCGCGGATCGGGCGCAAGACGCGGGGCGTCGTCAAGCCGCGCACTTTGGGCTGAAAATCGGGGGTGCGGGCCACTATTTCTTCCGGCGTCATTTTGCGCATGGCGTCCAGATCATCGCCGAGCTTCAAGCCTTCCTGTTCCGCGTCTGCCAAATTATAAAGCGGGCGAAAGGCGCCGGGGCTTTGCAAGATGGCTTGGTCCCATAAGCCCGCGCCCAAGGGCGAGGTAATCAACAGCGATATGGTGGCCGAACCTGCGGAAACACCGAACACGGTGACGCGGTCCCGATCGCCGCCGAAGGCTTCGATGTTTTCTTTGATCCATTTCATCGCCGCGAAGGCGTCCAACAATCCGTAATTGCCGGATGAATTATTCGGCGATTCCCTGGTCAGTTCGGGATGGGCGAAAAACCCAAACAACCCGGCGCGGTAATTGAACGTCACATAAACAACGCCTTTTTTTGCAAAGCCTTCGCCTTCGGCGCGGGTATCGGCGGCGCTGCCGCGCACGTAACTGCCGCCATAAAGCCAGACCAATACCGGCAATTTTTCCCCCGCGTCTTTGGCCGGTGACCAGATGTTGAGGTTCAGGCAATCTTCGCCCATGCCCGGCGCACGCGAGCGCGGCATGAAAGGGTCCTGCGGGCAATCGAGGCCATATTCGGTGGCATCCAACACATCATCCCAAGGCTCCATCGGTTCGGGCGGGCGCCAGCGCCGCGCGCCATCGGCCGCTTTCGCATAAGGGATGCCCTTGAAGACGCGAACGCTCTCATCATCTTGTGCAGTGGTTCCTCTAACGGGTCCGGATTTGGTGTTTACAATATCGGTCATGCTAAGCGCCTTCGATGATGTCTGCGGTCTCAATCGGCATCGATTGGAACATGTGGTGATGGGTCGGCATTTCGATTGTCTGCCAATCTTCTTGGCGGCGCGTCCAATCGGCGAATTGATGAAAAGGCGAGGTCTTGTTCTCGGTCGCCAGCACATAGATTTTTTCTTTGATTTTCAGATGATTGCCGTCGATGGATAGTTTCTGGGTCATGGTCGCCAAGGGCTGCGGGCAGCCGAGGCTTTCGATCCATTCCCGGCCTTCCGCCGGCATGGATTTGGAAATGCTGCCCGGCGGGCGCGGGAGGCGCCAGCCGCCGCCATGTTCATCGGCCGCAGCCTTTGCCGCCGCGGCGCGTTCCGGCCCGGTCAGATCATTGAGGCATTGACCATCCGCCGGCAAAAAAGCATCCAGATAGATGATCTTCGATATTTTCTGCCACTCTTTGTCGGCGACGCCGGTTATGACCATGCCGCCATAGGAATGCCCCATGAGGACGAAATCATTGAGGCCTTCCCATTTGATGACATTGCGGATG
>JABMOP010000372.1 GCA_013204125.1 Rhodospirillales bacterium
ACATTTCACATCAATAAGGCGACCTTACGCAATTGGGAGCAGAACCGGCGCGCGCCCGATGGCCCGGCGAAGGTGCTCCTCTATCTGATTTCCAAGGAAGCCGACACGGTCAAACGGGCGTTGAAGGTGGAGTAGGATTCCAGCATGGCCCAAACAATCGGTAACCAATTTATTATTTACCTTTTTTTCCAATTTACTTGACTTTAACATGTTATTTGGTATATATTTCTAATTTTATAAACTTAAAGCAAACAATAGGGAACGTCATGGCATATCTCAAACCTCAACACGAAGCTTTCGCCAAAGCCTTTGCGGCCTCTCCTAACGGCGCCGCGGCGGCGCGCGCCGCCGGCTACGCCCCGTCCAGCGCCGCCGGGCAAGCGGCCAGATTATTGCGCCGCAGCGACGTAATATTGCGATTGGCCGAGTTGGATGCCGAGGACGAAGCCGCGCGCCGGGGGGCGTTGGCCGCCCTGACCGGCAAGTTGGAACCGGTCTATGACGCGGCGCTTTTGGCCGGCGATCATGACACGGTGTTGCAAGCGGTGGAATTACAGGCGCGCATTTCCGGGCTGGTCCAAGGCGGCGCCACCATCCGTCCCCGCCGCAGCGCCCAGGGAGCAGCCAGAGACGATGCGGGCCATGAATCCTTCCTCGACGAGTTGGATTATTTTGACAGGCAACGCGCGTGAAGGCCAAAAAAAGCACACAAATGCATATAAATGCACATAAAAGCATATCCGCCGCGACGCCAAAATATGTCGCACCCGATGCAGCGCTGATGCTATGCTCCTAAAAAAATGAATAAGGGAGGAGCGCCATCATGAACGAATTACCGCCAAAATCGGGCCGCACGCCGGGACCCGATATGGTGCCGACCCAGCCCAATCCTTTGCGCCAAGATGCGCCCGGCAGCATTACCGAAATGCCGTCGCCGTCGCATATGGGCCATATCCATATCAACACCGACGTCAATTATCAGGCCATGGTCGATTTCTATATCAAGCTGTTCAACGGCGAAGAAACGGCGCAAAACCCCGGCAACCCGATGACCTTCATCACCTATGATGATTTCGATCACCGGATCGTGGTGATGTATAAAGAAGGCTGGGGGACCAAGCCCGACCGCGCCGTCGGCTATTCCCATCTGGCGTTTTGTTATCAGAGCCTGGGCGAGGTTCTGTTCATCTATAAACGCATGCGCGAATGGGGATATAAGCCCCATTGGACGATCAACCACGGCAATTCGACCTCGTTCTATTATAAAGATCCGGACGGCAACGAAGTTGAAACCGTGGTCGATAATTTCCCGGCGATTGAGACCAAAGCCTACAAAATGCACTACCAATTTTCCGAAGATTTCGGGCCGATGAAAGACGGTGATTTCGATCCCGATAAAATGGTCGAACTGTTTGAGGCCGGTATGCCCGATACGATTTTACTGGACCGCAACGAAGTGAAGCGGCTGATCGCGGAAGGGAAATTATGACCGGCACCTCGGACCAAGACCGGCGCGGCGATAAAATCCGCGCAAAAATTCCCCATCCGGTGCTGGATACGGACGGCCATGTGCAGGAACTGGATCTGGCCATCCCCGATTATTTGAAACGGGTGGCCGGCCCCGATGTGGTCAAACGCTTCGAAGACACCTGGTTCAAACCATCGACCGAAAATGTGCGGCGGACGTTATGGAACGTGCCGTCGGGCAAGGGCACCAAGGACCGGGCGATGGCGATGCTGCCCAAATTGCGGATGGCGCGCCAGGAAGAATGCGGCATTGATTTCGCCGTCATCTATTCGACCCGCGCGCTCGGCATCGGCTATATCCAAGACGCGGAAATGCGGACCGCGCTGTGCCGCGCCATCAACATCATGAATTCAGAAAAATTCGCCGAATTTGCAGCCCATATGACGCCGGCCGCCGTGATCCCGGTGCAAACCCCGGATGAAGGCATCGCCGAATTGGAATTCGCAATCGGTGAATTGGGGATGAAGGCGATCATGGTCAATGGCGATATCCGCGGGCCAAACCCAAAAATCGCCGAACTGGCGCCGGAACTGGCCCACCACACGCGCTGGACCGATTCCCTGGCCATCGACGCGCCGTTTGATTTCGATCCGTTCTGGAAAAAATGCGCCGAATTAAAAGTCGGTCCGGCCTGTCATTCATCTGACCGGGGCGGCGGGCATATGCGCTCTTCGCCCACCAACTATGTCTTCAACCATTTGGGCGGGTTCGCCGCCGGTTCGGAATTTTTTTGCCGCTCGCTCTTTATGGGCGGCGTACCGAAGCGTTTTCCCGGCCTCAATTTCGGCTTTTTGGAAGGCGGCGTATCCTGGGCGGCGCAGCTCTATAACGACATCTGCGAACATTGGGAAAAGCGCAATATCGACGCCTTGTTGGAAAACCTAGACCCGGAAAAACTGGACCGGGATTTGATGGTCGAATTGTTCGAAAAATACGGCGACGAAAATCTAACGCCCGAACGCATTGCCGATTACACGCCGGGCAACGCCCACAATAATTACGACAGGAACACAGTGGACGAATTCGCCGCCTGCGGCATCGGCAAGGAAGAAGACATCAAGGGCCTCTTTACCGGCCATTTCTTTTTCGGCTGTGAATCCGATGACCGCATGGTGGCCACCGCTTTCGATCCCAAGCTCAACGCTTTCGGCGCTAAGCTCAAAGCGTTCTGGGGATCCGACATCGGCCATTGGGACGTCACCGACGCAAGCCTGGCCCTTTCCGACGCCTATGGCATGCTCGAAGAAGGGCTTTTGAACGCGGGCGATTTCGAAGAATTCATGTTCACCAACGGCGTCCTTTTCCACGCCGGCATGAACCCCGATTTCTTCAAAGGCACCGTCCTCGAAGCCCAAGCCG
>JABMOP010000373.1 GCA_013204125.1 Rhodospirillales bacterium
AGCTGACAATGCCCGCCCGACACCAAAAGCAGCAAATAGGGAAATTCCAGTTCTGCCGTCATCCGCGCCGTGAGCGCATGGGCTTCCAGATGGTTGACCGCTAGGAAGGGCAATTTATGAACCGCGGCGATGGCCTTGGCCGACATGACACCGACGATGACACCGCCGATCAAGCCCGGCCCGCCCGCCACGGCGATGCCATCAAGCTCGGAAAATTCGATTTGGGCCTGATTTAGAGCGCGCTCGATGACCTGATCTGTATAGGATAAATGGGCGCGCGCCGCGATTTCCGGCACAACTCCTTCATAAGGCTGGTGGGCTTCGATCTGCGAAAAGACGATATTGCTGAGGATTCGGGCATCGGGTGCCCTATTGTCGGTGACAATAGCAGCGGAAGTTTCGTCGCAACTGGTTTCGATGCCTAAAAGGATCATGTATATAATATCTGTAATAATGAATTTACGGGGGCCTGACCGGACATTAACTTAGGTGGCGATAGGTTCGCAATGCGCGTCAATGCCATTTGCCCCCGTAACCGGACCTTAACACCCAATGAGTTATTCAAATTTATGCCTAACCGACAATATTTGAAGCGATGATGAATAAGGACATTTTACGAATTGGAACGCGGGGAAGCCCTCTCGCCCTGACCCAGACCAACCACGTGATTGCCAGGTTGAAGGAAAATCATCCACATCTGAACGAGCCGGGGGCGCTGGAGATGGTTATTATTAAGACCACCGGCGACCGTGTTCAGGACGTGTTGCTTTCCCAATTGGGCGGCAAGGGGATGTTCACCAAGGAATTGGACGAAGCCATGCTCGACGACCGTATCGACATTGCGATCCATTCGATGAAGGATGTGCCGACCTTTCTTCCCGTCGGCATCAAATTGCATGCCATATTACCACGAGAAGATGTGCGCGATGCGTTTCTGTCGAACGATGCGGAAAACATCAATGGATTGCCCGAAGGCGCGACAATCGGCACCGCGTCCACCCGGCGCAAGGCCCAGGTTCTAAATTTGAGGCCCGATCTGAATGTGGTGCCGCTCCGCGGCAATGTGGATACACGCATCAAAAAACTCAAAGACCGGGAAGTGCGGGCGACGTTCCTTGCCGCCGCCGGCCTCAAACGGCTTGGCCGCGAAGCGGTCATCACCAGCCTTGTCGAGCCAGAACAAATGCTTCCCGCCGTCGGCCAGGGGGCGTTGGCCGCCACCTGCCGCGACGAAGACAAGCGTGCCAATGCTTACTTAAGCGGCCTTACCCACATGCCGACCGCCATATGCGTTAGCGCCGAACGCGCCATGTTAGCCCAGTTGGATGGATCCTGTCAGACGCCGATTGCCGGCTTGGCCGAAACCGATGGCGCCGGCGGGCTTCGTATCCGCGGCTTGATCGCCCACCCGGAAGGCACCCAGATGGTGGAGGCGGATTTGCAAGGACCGGCAGACGCGCCGGATAATCTCGGACGCAAAATCGCCGAAGAATTACTGTTCAAGGCTGGCCCTGAATTAATTGATGCCATCAAAGCCGAACATCCGGAAATAATCCGCGTCCCCAATGAAGCCGAAGGCGAGGCTTGAGGCGGATGCGTGTTCTCATCACCCGTCCCGGCGACGATGGCAAAATTCTCGCCGAAGCCTTGAATGCGATTGGCGTCCAATCGGTGATCGAACCTCTGATGTCGATCAAATATTCCGAAGGCGCCGAACTCGATCTAGCGGGCGTGCAAGCCGTTCTGGTAACCAGCGCCAATGGCGTTCGCGCCTTGGCCCGGCGGTCACCTCGGCGCGATATTCCCATTTATGCGGTCGGCGATGCCAGTGCCGGCGCCGCTTCGGATGTTGGATTTGAAAACATTCATACCGCATCGGGCGACGTTGCCGCCCTTGCCGATCTGGTGGCCAAAGATTTGGATGCCGGCGCCGGTCCGTTGGTTCATGTAGCCGCCACCGCCCTCGCCGGTGATTTAGCCGGTGATTTAGCGGCGCGCGGTTTCGAGACCCGCCGCGAAATCCTATACGAGGCCGAACCGGTGCGCGCCTTTAGTGCTTCGGCCATTGCCGGTTTAAAGGATGGCGCCTTCGATACGGTCCTTCTTTATTCGCCGCGCACCGCCGAAATACTGTTGGACCTGATCCGCAAAGCGCGCTTGGTCCGCGTCTGTCGCCAATTGAACGTCGTTGCTTTAAGCCAAGCCGTCGCCGATGCGCTGGATGGATCGAAGTGGAAGAATATTTTTGTTGCTTCAGAGCCAACACAAATTGCCATCATCGAACGGCTGAAAAATTTATCGGGCAGCGAAATTTCGACAGGCGGCGATCGGAATTTCGATGCTGAAGTTTCGAGCGGCGCGGAACCGCCCCTTCCGGCGGCGAGCAACGTTCCTAATTCTGGGCCCGCGCGCCCAGCCCAGCCCAGCGTTGCCAAACCAAGAACAATGCGCACGATATTCTATACCTTGCTCGTTGTAATCGTGCTCGGCGGCGCAGCAATTCTATTTTGGCCCCAATTGGAGCCGTATGCCGAGAGCGTATTTCCTCTGTTGGCGAAGGGTAAAAATACACAAATTCGCCTGGACGACATTGCCGCGCGCCTTAACCAGGTGGAACGCGATAACACAGCGACCCTACCGGAATTAGAAGAGCTTTTGGCGGAAAAAGACCGTCTGCAATCAAAATTGAAGCAAAGCCTGGACCGCATCGAGAAACTGGAAAGCTCCATCGAAGGCATACGCCGCATGGTCGGAGAAGCGGGAGATAGGAGCGGCGGCGAGCGTGCGCAGCTTGTCGGGAAATTAGCGCAACGCTTGGCGGAGATTGAAAAGAGCCGCGCCGATACGGCCGCCGGCACATCCCAGCGTATGGATAATATAGATCAGCGCATTGCCCAATTGGGCCGCCAGCCCTTGGCAGAAGAGCAAGCGCGGTCTCGTGCGGCGCGCTTAGTTTCAACCCTCGGGAGGCTGAGCGATACCATAAAACGTGGCGAGCCGTTCGCGTCCGAATTGGAATTCATGCAATCCCAGTTCGGTGGTGACGCTGAAATTGTGGCATTGGTCGAACTT
Organism: Rhodospirillales bacterium; assembly: GCA_013204125.1. Taxonomy (GTDB): domain Bacteria; phylum Pseudomonadota; class Alphaproteobacteria; order Rhodospirillales; family UBA2165; genus JABMOP01. Next base: position 3,073 of record JABMOP010000373.1, read on the forward strand.
TTAAGCCCTGGCGCGGCGAGCGGGATTGAAACGCAAGGCCGGCTGAAAGATCGCTTTTCCGCCCTCGCCGGAAAATTGGTCCGCGTCGAAAAATTGCCCCAAGGAGACGGCTGGTTGGAACGCACCCTTGGGCGCCTGACCCAATCTGTAAAATGGCGCCGCATTGATGATCTGGAAGGCTCCGGCATTGAAGCCATCGTTGCCCGTACCGAGCGCGCTTTGGGCCGCGGCGATGTCGCCCAGGCGATTATAGAATTGAACGCCCTACCCAGTGAAGCCGCCGCCGAAGCTATGCCGTGGCTCAAAGACGCGACACTTCTGGTGTCGGCGGAACGCCGCCTTGCCAAGCTTCGAATATCGGCGATGACGATATTTGAAGAAAAGAGCACGCCCAAATGATCCGCGCCATTTGGTTCTTAGGGCTCCTCGCAGCCATTAGTTACGCGGCGGCGCGTTTGGCCGATAATCCCGGCGAAGTCTCTCTTAATTGGCTTGGTTATCGCATCGAAACGACCGCCGGAATTCTATTGACCGGCTTGCTTGTTATCTCTCTGGTGTTGGCGACAATTTTTCGCATTTGGTCTTATTTTCGCGGCATCCCCCGCCGCGTTGTTCGCGCGCGCGGGGAATGGCGCCGCCGGCGTGGCTACAAAGCACTCACCCTGGGCATGGTGGCCGTTGCCGCAGGCGATGCCGGCGAGGCCCGCCGCCAGGCCCGCAAGGCCGAAAAGTTCTTGGCCGAACCTCCGTTAACGAGGCTGTTATCGGCGCAAGCGGCGCAGCTTGCGGGTGACGACGAAGCGGCCGGGAAATTTTTTGAAGCCATGGCCGAAGAGCCGGAAACAAAATATTTGGGCATCCACGGCCTGCTCAATCAGAAACTTCACGAGGGCGATACCGAAGGCGCGATGGAGCTTGCCGAACAAGCCAGCGATATGAAGCCGAAAACCGAAGCCGTGTCTTCAACCTTGTTTGATTTGCAGATCAAGAATGGCGATTGGGATGGGGCCGAAGATACGGTGCGTAAATCTGTGCGGGCCAAGTATTTGGATCGCGAAACCGGGCAGCGGCGGCGTGGGATTTTAAAATATCAGCGCAGCATCGAAGTGGAATCCGAAGGCCACATCGGCGAAGCCCTGCAATTGGCGCAGCGGGCAAATGCGTTGGCGCCATCCTTCGTGCCAGCGGCAATGCGGAAAGCAAAATTATTGGCCGATGCCGGAAAACGGCGCAAAGCGGTCTCGGTGATCGAAGAGGCCTGGGTGCGCAACCCCCATCCCGGCCTCGCCCGGCTGATGGATGATATCGGCCACGCCAATAACCCGTCGGATCGATTGCATGCGCTTGAAAAACTGGCCGGATATAACAAAGATAGTGTTGAAAGCCATCTTGCCGTCGCCGAAGCTGCGCTTGGCGCCGAATTGTGGGACGAAGCCCGCCAGCATTTGGAAGCAGTTGCCGATGACGATGCACCCGCCCGGGTTTGCCGCCTGATGGCGGAATTGGAAGATGCTGAAAACGGCAACTCTGAATTGGCGCGCGATTGGTTGAAGCGCGCCGCGTTGGCCGCGCCCGACCCCGCCTGGGTGTGCGGCAATTGCGGTAATGTGCTGGCCGAGTGGCAACCGGTGTGTGACCGGTGCGATAAATTTGATAGCTTTAATTGGCAAAGTCCGCCCCGGGTCATGCGCTTAGAGCCCAATGAAATTGACGCCGCCGGACAGAGCGATCTTGATCTAGATAACCCGGCGGTAGGGTAACGATCTTACCCCGATGACATGAGCGAAACCGCATCAGATATTGACCGCGCCTTACGCCTGCACCGGGCCGGGGATCTGGACGGTGCCATAAATCTCTATCGGGCAATGGTTGATGATGACCCGGAAAATGCCGATGCGTGGCATCTTATGGGCGTCGCCGTGCATCAAAAGGGAAATCAAAGCTTGGCAGCGGATTTGATCGAAGCTGCCATTTCTTTGGATGACACCACCCCCGATTTTTTCAGCAATCTTGGCATGGTAAAACGCGCCGCCGAGGATGATTCCGGCGCCGAAGACGCCTTTCGCCGGGCCATTGAAATCGATCCTTTCCATGCACGGGCGCACAGCAATCTTGCCGGGTTGCTTAGATCGAGCGGTAAGTTCGATGCCGCTTTGATTGCTGCAAAATTGGCGGTTGAATATGGCGCCGAGGATGCCGAAGCGCATAATAATTTGGGCAATACATTGAAAGATTGCGGCGCGACCGAAGCCGCGGTCGGCGCCTACCGGCAAGCCATAAAATTATCGCCCGATTTCGCCCTTGCCCATTGGAACCTCGCCCTGGCGCTCGGCAGTTTGGGCCAGTTACAGGAAGGTTTCACTGAAATGGCCTGGCGCTGGCAATGGTCCGGCTTTCCTGCGCCTTTAAGAGAGTTTCCGGCGGCCGTCTGGCGCGGCGAAAAAATCGAAGGCGCGCGTATTCTCCTGCATGCGGAACAAGGGCTTGGCGATGCCATCCATTTTATCCGCTATGCGCCATTGGTGCGGGATTTGGGCGCAACCGTGATTGTCGAATGCCCAGGCGAATTGGTGCCCCTCGCCGCCCGTGCCGGTCTCGCCGATCATTTCGTGGCGGCGGGCGATGATTTACCCAGCTTCGATACCCACGCGCCGTTTGTCGATGTGCCGGCGATCCTTAAAACGAGCCTTGATACGATCCCGGACCAAATCCCTTATTTGGCGGTCGATGATAATCGGCTGGCGGCGTGGCGAACAGGAATTGCAGATTTAAAGGGTTTGAAAGTGGGGCTTAATTGGCTCGGCAATATTGCCAGCCCGGTGGAACGGTTCCGGTGCTTGCCGTTGGCAGGCTTAGGGCCGCTCGGCGATATTGCCGGCATCACCTGGGTATCGCTGCAAAAAGGTCCGGGCGGCGCCGATACGCCCAAACCGGATGGCTTGGATCTGGTTGAAACCGGCGAAGCCCCGCTTGGCGATACGGCGGCGCTAATAAAAAACCTGGACCTCGTTATCACCTCCGATACCGCGGTCGCACATTTGGCCGGGGCGCTTGGGGTGCCGACCTGGCTGTTGCTGCATCACGCGCCCGATTGGCGCTGGATGTTAGGCCGCGCCGATAGCCCTTGGTATCCTAGCATTAAGCTTTACCGCCAGACGGACGCCGGTGATTGGACGCCGGTGATCGCGGCAGCGGCCGCCGATCTGTCGAAATTGGCAAAGGGCTAGCCCGCCGAAATCACTGGTCAAAAAGCCCAAAGCGCGGTATTAGAACGGCGCAAATTCGTCAAAATACGCCGCCTTAGCTCAGTTGGTAGAGCAT
>JABMOP010000374.1 GCA_013204125.1 Rhodospirillales bacterium
ATCGAAAGCGCGGCGCCCGCCGATACCAGATTTCCGGTGCCGATCAGAAAGCCGATGGTGCCTGCCGAATATCCGATTTCTTTGAGCCAGACGCTATAGAACGCGGTCTGGATGCCGGACCCGGTCTGGCGCATCACGGTTGCCACGATGACCAGCGCCACCGCCGGTATGACCAGCGTCCCAAGCGCCGTCCGGTAATCGGACCATCTGGGCAGCAATACGCTCAAAGCTTTGAGGGGCGCAGATCTGGTGTCGTCGGCTGGCGCTTCTCTTTTTTCGTCAAGCGGAATATCGGGCAGGGTCAGGGCGGCAAAGGCGGCGGCCAGCACCCAGGCCGCGACCACATAGAAAGCGCCGGCGGGCCCCCAAAATTGCCAGGCGAGCCCGGCCAGCAGCGGCCCGGCAAAACCGCCGAGGCGCGCCGCCGCCGTCATGCGCCCGGCATACACCGCGCGCCCTTTCAAGAGCTTGCCGACCAGCGATTGCGCGCCGATCCAATTGGTGGTTTCGATGAAGCCGGTCAAAAGCTGCAAGAGGATCGCCGCCCAGATATAAGGCGCCGCCGGATAAAGAGCGACCAGGACGGCGCCGGTCAGCCCGAGCGTTGCGATCACCCGGCGCGGGCCAAGGCGATCCATCAGCGCGCCGCCATGGATCGAAAAGCCGACCGACAGGACTTGGCGGGAGGCGATGATAAGGCCGATCAACAAGGGCGATGCGCCAAGTTCCAGCGCCCATAACGGCATGACCACCGACATCATGGCGTTCATGTTGCCGGAGAATCCTGCGATCAAGTAGATGGAGCCTTGAAGCCTTAGGGAAAATGTTTCGGGTATGGTTTCGCTCTTGGTTTCGCTCATGGGTGGAGTTTCGGTTTTAAGTCGGAAAGATCAAGGCTCTAAATCCCTATCTCCCTTAAGGATATTACAGCGAATTTTCTTGCGCCGGCGGGGCTTACTTGGCAAGAGAGCGCATGTCTGTATCCGCTTCTTCATCGCCGCCTTCCCCTGAGCCGAAATCCTTCGCCGCCCTTCGTCATCCGGGCGCGCGCGCCTATCTGATCGGCTCGGCATTGGTGATGATGGCCGACGCCATCGAACACGTCATCTCCTATTGGATGATTTTCGAAAAATTTCACTCGCCGGCGCTTGGCGGCTTTGCCGTTGTCTCCCACTGGCTGCCATTTCTTTTATTTTCGGTGGCCGCCGGCGCCCTGGCCGACCGCTTCGATCCACGACGTATCATCCAGATCGGCATGGCGTTGTTCATGCTGGCCTCGGCCGCCTGGGGGGTGTTGTTTTTCACCGATAGATTGGAAATGTGGCACGCCGTCGTGATCCTGGTCGTGCATGGGATTGCCGGTGTCTTCTGGGGCCCGGCCGGCCAGATATTGTTGCACGATATCGTCGGGCCGAAGCAGTTGCATAGCGCCGTTCGCATGCTCGCCACGTCGCGCACGCTCGGCTTGCTCGCAGGCCCTGCTATCGGCGGCGTTGCAATGTTGGCCTTAGGGCCGGCGACGGCGGTGTTGTTGAACATGTTCATTTATTTGCCGCTCGCCTTGTGGCTGTGGAAAGCGCCTTACGGGCCAAAATTTCGCGACACGCCGCCGCCGCCAAGGACCGCCATTCGCGGATTTGGCGATATTTTGAATGCGATGCGGGTTGTTGCATCGAGCAAAATTCTCTTATCGCTGACTTTGTTGGCGGGTCTCGGCAGCCTGTTCGTCGGCAACGCCTATCAGGCGCAGATGCCCGAATTCGCGGCTGGTTTGAGCGCAGGTCTCAATGCCGCAGAAACGAGCATTCGATATAATATCCTGTTCGCCGCCGGCGCTGCCGGGGCATTGACCGCCGGGCTGGTGCTGGAAGTGCGCTCAGCTTTGCAGCCGGGGTTGAAAGCGGCCTTTATCCTTGCCGCTTTGTGGTGCGTCGCGATCGGCGGTTTCGCGGTCGTTGGCACCTTTGCGGTCGGGGTAGCGTTGTTGTTCTCCGCCGGTTTCCTCTATCTGGCGTTCGGCTCTATGGCCCAGGCGATGGTGCAATTGAACGCACCGCCGGAAATTCGCGGCCGGGTGCTCGGGCTCTATTCGATGTCTTCGCTGGGTCTGATGACTTTTTCCGGCATGACCGTCGGTTTTGGCGGCAGCTTGATCGGCATACATTGGTCTTTGGGATTAAGTGCGGTTGCAATGCTGGCCGCCATTCTAGTCTTGGCATTCGTTGTGGCGCGGATGAAGCCGGTTTCCAAAACCGCCAGATAGATTTCAGGCGGCGATGAGGCGGTCCGCAGGGACATGCACCGTGATCCTAGTGCCGCTGCCTTTGCGGCCCACTACAACCCCCCTTCCCTAATGCGGTTGGCATTGGTATTTTCCCTCCTATGGAAGGTCATTCAACATTGAGCGGGGCGATCCCGGTGATCGATCTCGGCCCCTATATTGCGGGCGCGCCTGGATCGGCGGGCCGGATCGCGTCTGAGCTTCGCCATATTCAGGAAAAGACCGGGTATTACTGCGTCATTAACCATGGCATTGATATGGGGCTTGTGCGAGGCGCGATCGAACAAGTGCGCCGCCTCCACGGATTGCCTTTGGACGAGCGTATGAAGTTGAAAGTGGATGAACGCTCCACCGGCTATATTCCTTTGAAATCCTCTGTCTATGTGACCTCGCCTTTAGGGGAGAATGATGCCGATAAGCGCGATTTGAATGAAAATTTCCGGATCGTCCGGGAACGCGCCGCCGATCATCCGTCGATCATGGCCGGGCGCCGCTTTACCGGTCCCAACAAATGGCCGGCGGAAGAATTATTGCCGGAGTTCAAGGCGCGCATGCTGGCGTATTTTGACGCCGCGGAGAAGCTTGGGCGCCGGCTGTTGCCGCTTTATGCGATGGCGCTGGGATTGGAGGCTAGTTTTTTCGATCCCTACTTCACCGATCCTACTTGGATGACCCGCAACGTCCACTACCCTCCGTTGGAACCGGAAGACAATCAATTCGCCGCATCGCCGCATCGGGATCACAGCTTCATCACCTTATTGCCGATGTCGAAAATACCAGGGCTTCAATTTCGGAACCCGGAAGGCGCGTGGATGGCGCCGGCATATGTGGAAAACGCAATTGTCGTCAATGGCGGCGAGTTTATGGAAAACTGGACCAACGGGCGTTTCATCGCGACGCCGCACCGGGTCCTGGCGCCTTTGGAGGATCGCTACATCATTGCTTTCTTTTTCAATCCCAACTGGGATGTTGTATCTGATCCGTTACCCGGTTGCACTGGGCCTGACCGCCCACCGGCGCATCGGCCGGTGCAATTTTTAAAGCATCTTTGTGACTATGTGGACGGCAATTACGTGGGCGGGAGCGGCGGTAAATTGGGCGGCGGCGGCGAGTAGCTTGCTACTCCGCCATGTGGCGCGCACGTTCCGCGTCTTTTGGCGCCAAGCGCACGCGGACAGTCACGAACTCTTCGCCGTCATCGCGGCTGAGAACTTCGCCGTGAGCGTAAATCCAGGCAAGGCGGGCGCCGTCGGACCACGGGATACGTATATCCAATTCGATGTGGTTCGTTGCCAATAAATGATCGATGGCGTTCAATAGATCTTCGATGCCATCGCCGCTGCGGGCCGAAATGAGGGCAATGCGTCGATTGCTCTTGGCGGCGCGATTGCGCAAATTGACGACTTCGTCCGGAACCAGGATATCGGATTTGTTGAGCACTTCGATGATCGGTGTCGGTCCGCCCAATCCGTTACCGTCCGCAACATCCGCGGCGTCGTCATCGGTCCCCATCCCGAGGCCCTTCAAAACCTCCATCACGTCTTCTTTTTGAGCGTCGGTGTCGGCATGCGCCGCATCGCGAATATGGAGAAGAAGATCGGCTTCCTTGACCTCTTCAAGGGTTGCTTGGAACGCTTCGACCAATTCATGCGGCAAGTCGGATATAAAACCCACCGTATCGGAGAGGATGGCTATTTGGCCCGACGGCAGAGAAATTCGGCGCATGGTCGGATCTAAGGTGGCGAACAATTGATCACGCTGATCGACGCTTGAATTGGTCATGCGATTAAACAGTGTCGATTTACCGGCGTTGGTATAACCGACCAGCGCAATGATCGGGAACGGTACGCGCCGCCTTGCCGTGCGGTGAAGCTCGCGCGTCCGGCGCACTTCGCCTAAATCTTTTTTTAAGCGCATTAAACGCTCGTCGATCATGCGGCGATCGGCTTCGATCTGTGTCTCGCCGGGGCCGCCGACAAAGCTAAGGCCGCCCCGTTGACGTTCTAGGTGAGTCCACGAGCGCACCAGCCGGCTGCGCTGATAGGTGAGTGCCGCCAGTTCCACCTGCAACGTGCCCTCGCGGGTGCGCGCGCGGGCGCCGAATATTTCCAATATCAGCCCGGTACGGTCGACAACCTTGCAATCCCAGGCTCGTTCCAGATTGCGTTGTTGAATGGGGCTCAGGCGCGCATCGACAACAACGACTTCGATGTCACCGGCAGCGATGATACCGCCAAGCCGGTCAACGTTGCCGCTGCCAAAAAGGGTTCCCGGGCGCGGCTTATGAATATGCAGTGCTTCCGAATGAATGATGTCGAGATTGATGGCCTCGGCCAGACCCATCACTTCGGCAAGCCGCGCATCCGAATCCCGCGCCGCGCCGCGCAGGCCCGTTTTCAAGGCCGGGTGAACAACCAGCGCCCGCCCGGCAAGCGGCCGCGCGCTGATTTCATCTGGATCGCCGGATTGGTGCAAATTAGTCGCCAGCGGCCTCTTTGGCGTCCGCGTTTGCAGCCGCACCTAAGGCAGCGTCCGCTTCCGCATCTTCCGTGCTTTCGGGTTCGAACAGCTGGACAGGTCCGGATGGCATCACCGTCGAAATGGCGTGCTTGTAGACAAGCTGAGTATGGCCATCACGGCGCAACAGCACCGAAAAATTATCAAACCAAGTAATAATACCCTGCAGCTTGACGCCGTTCACCAAAAACACGGTGACTGGGTTTTTATTTTTGCGAACGTGATTGAGGAATACGTCTTGGACGTTTTGTGATTTTTCTGACATGGGTATCCCCCTGAAATACCGGGTCTATTGTAATTATAAAAATGTGCGTTAATACACTCGCACGCGGACTATATTACACTGGAAGCCTGTCTTTGGAAGACCTAGTTTTCTAACAGATCGAGAAATCGGCATAAATCCCCTCCAGCCGTGAAAACCAGCTCCGGCGGGCAGCCGCCGAATTCACCGTCTGCGGCGGGTGTTTGGCGTAAAAGGATGGGAATTAAACCGCTGTTGGCCGCGCAAATCATATCAATTTCCGTATCGCCGACATACCAAATATCGGCCCAATTACCCTGACTCGGATCGTACCCCCCCGGCTCTGCGCTTTGGAAGATTGGATCGGGCGCCGGTTTGTCCTTGGCTGCGTCACCGGCGCCGACGATTGCGCCGAAATATTGATCCCATCCCAAATGCGCCGCTTCGGCGCGCAGCAAGGGTCCGGTCTTGTTGCTGACGACACCCATGTA